>CAJXZI010000076.1 GCA_913063005.1 uncultured Halieaceae bacterium
GAATGGGGATCACCACCTTGAACCGCTACGGTTCAAGGGCGACACCGTCGGCGGTACTCTGGGTCACACCTAATTCAAAACCGGCTCACACTATGTCGTCAGTGAAGGATGTCTTACGCCGCGCGGCGTTGAACCGGCGCGCTGCGCTAACTGAAGAGGAGCGGGCGCAAAAAAGCGACGCTGCAATAAGGCATTTATTGCAGACGCGCATTTTTCACACCGCAGAGACAATCGCTCTATATCTGCCACTAAAAACCGAGCTAGCCGTCGATTCACTACTCAAAGTGGCTGCAAACCCAGCGCGACGCTTCGTAGCTCCTCGGACACTGCCTGACAATCGATTGAGTTTTCATGAAATAACGGGAGACTCAATTCTTGAGCCGGGCTACGGAAACATCATGGAGCCCAGTGCAACATCACCGCTGGTTGAGTGCGAGGAAATTGACTTGTTTTTGGTGCCCCTCGCCGCCTGTGACCCGCAGGGCAACCGCCTTGGCTTTGGTGGTGGCTTTTACGATCGGGCACTTGTGAACCAGCACGGGTTCAAACTAGGCGTCGGTTTCTCGACACAGCTCGTCGACCACATTGAGAGAGAAGCTCACGATGTGACGCTCAATGGCTTTATTAATGAAAACGGGGTTCTGTATTTTTAGATTCTGTGTATTTCGATGAGGGCGGCTTTGTTCAACCGACGAGCACATCGAAAACGAAGAAATGGGAAGGTTTCGTGAGCGCGACTTTCTCCACTCCCTTCTGCACTCCCTTATGCACTCACTCTTTCACTCACTACTGGACTCACTCGTTTAACGTGCGTGAAACCCTCGGCTGGGAAGGGAAGGGCTACTCTTTACGTTGTGCTGACTTTATTTGCGACGGTACAGGCCTCAGTCAATGGCAAGCTGGGCTGAGCGACTCTCTGTAGTGACCGCTGGCGACTCTGAATTATTATTTGCTGTTATGGCGCTGGCGGCGATGAGCAGCACGAGACCTAGGGTCAACGCACTGAATAGTCCCGGCTTTTGCTTACCCACAATTCCCCCAATTTTTTCTTCTGTCTCTCTTGTCTTGCTTGTCTTGTTCTTATTTTTGACGATCGAATCAAGCCCCAATGTGCACAGAGCATAATGGTAATTTGTCACATTTCAAGTGTGTTATCGAAGATAGGCTCTGTAAGCCGGATTATCGGACTCTTCCCAGTAACGAAAACCAACTCGATCCAAGGTATCAGGCAGTGCCGATGAATGGGCGGCATCGCCCGTGAAACCGACGAGAATTCGGCCATACGCGGCACCGTGATTACGGTAATGAAACATCGAGATATTAAAGTCATCGCCAAGGGCATCGAGAAACTTCATTAAGGCGCCCGGGCGCTCAGGGAATTCAACACGGAAAACGCGCTCATCCACGCCGCTACCCGGCTGAGGGCCGCCAATCATGTAGCGCACGTGCAACTTCGCCATCTCGTTATCGGTGAGGTCAAGCGCTTGGTAACCAGACGCAGACAACTTAGCAGTTAAGACCGAAACATCGTCGCTCATGGGCGCGACGGTCAAGCCGACAAACACATTGGCAGAACTGGTATTAGCTCCCCGGTAATTGAACTCAGTGATATTGCGCTTACCAATAGCACCGCAGAATGCACGGAAAGCACCGGGCGTCTCAGGGATGGTCACACTCAAGACGGCCTCTCGACGCTCACCAATATCGGTGCGCTCAGAGATATAGCGCAATCGGTCGAAATTGGTATTGGCACCGCTCAACACGGCAACGACGGACTTGCCCTTGAGACCATGCTCGCTAACGTAGGACTTCATTCCTGCAATAGAAAGCGCCCCCGCGGGCTCCGCAATCGCCCGGGTATCATCAAAGATATCTTTTACTGCGGCGCACATCTCATCCGTTGTGGCAGTGATAATTTCGTCGACATATTGGCTAATGACGCGATGAGTTTCCTCCCCAACACGCGCGACGGCGCAGCCATCTGCGAACAGACCAACTTCATCAAGCGTAACGCGACTTCCGTTCTCCCGTGCAGCAAGTGCACAAGCCGCGTCCGCTGGCTCTACACCAATAATTTTAACCTCTGGCCAGACGTGCTTCAGATAGACCGCCATGCCCGAGAGCAGCCCACCGCCGCCGCAGGGGATAAAGACGTAGTCTGCGGGAGCGCTTGCCTGACGAGCCAACTCAACCCCAACTGTCCCTTGGCCAGCGATCACGCAGGGATCATCGAAAGGGTGGAGATAGGTGGCACCGCGCTTTTCTACGAGTGCGTTTGCATAGTCTGACGCCTGATCAAAAGCGTCGCCCTGCAGTACAACGTTAGCGCCGCGTCGGCGAACCGCATCGACTTTAATGGAGGGTGTGGTCACCGGCATAACGATCGTCGCATCAACACCCAACTTCTGCGCTGCCAATGCGACACCTTGCGCATGATTACCCGCAGAGGCGGCAACAACACCCCGGGCGCGCTGCTCGGGTGAGAGCGAGGCCATTTTGTTGTACGCGCCACGGCACTTAAAGCTAAAAATGGGTTGAAGATCTTCCCGCTTAAGGAATACGTCACAGGCTAACCGCTCGGACAGTGACGGCGCTTCCGTAAGCGGCGTTTCTTTCGCGACATCGTAAACGTCGGCACTCAGAATTTTATCGATGTAGGGGTCAGTCATGGCACAGCGCAAACAAAAAACGTGAGTTTACGTGATCGCGCCTTGCTTCGCCGCTATTTGTCGACGCTAATTGGCGTTCCTTTCACCGGGGCTGGCACCGGGGCTGGCCATCTCATTGGGTCCGATCATCGCGCCTGGGCATCGGCTCCCGTCGTCGTGCCTCGTCAGCGGACCTCGTTCAGCGTCTCACTTGGTATTTATAGACTACCGTCGCTGTATCGCTCTTGCATTTCCGAAAGTGAAAGTGGCGTGATCTTCGACGCATGACCCGCACAGCCAAAGGCCTCAAATCGTGCACTGCAGATATCGCGCATGGCAACGAGGCTCTCTTTAAAATATTTGCGCGGATCGAATTCGGCCGGGTTTTCAGCTAAGAAACGGCGAATCGCGCCGGTGGACGCAAGTCGCAAGTCAGTATCAATGTTGACCTTGCGGACGCCGTGCTTAATGCCCTCGACAACCTGCTCAACAGGGACGCCGTAGGTCTCAGGAATGTCGCCACCGTATTCATTAATAACGGCTAACCACTCCTGCGGCACGGCAGAAGAGCCGTGCATGACAAGGTGCGTATTCGGGATGTTGGCGTGAATCGCTTTTATCCGATCGATCGCCAAAATATCCCCTGTCGGCGGACGAGTGAACTTGTAGGCTCCGTGACTGGTCCCGCAAGCAATGGCGAGCGCATCAACGTGCGTATCAGCAACAAACTGCTTCGCTTCGTCGGGGTCTGTCAGCATCTGATCGTGCGTCAGTTTTCCAGCTGCGCCAACGCCATCTTCCTCGCCCGCCTCGCCAGTCTCCAGCGACCCCAGACAACCCAGCTCTCCTTCAACTGACACACCGCAGGCATGTGACATTTCAACAACCTGTCGCGTCACAGCTGCGTTGTAATCGTAGTCCATGGGTGTTTTGCCATCGGCTCCCAAAGAACCGTCCATCATCACCGAGGTAAAGCCCAGCTGAATAGAGCGCTGGCACACGGCGGGTGACGTACCGTGATCCTGGTGAACGACAATCGGGATATGGGGGAATTCAGCAGCGGCGGCTTCCATCATGGCTCTTAAAAAAGGCGCTCCCGCGTATTTCCTGGCACCCGCACTTGCCTGCATGATGACTGGAGAGTCGCACTGGTCAGCCGCCTCCATTATGGCGCGAGTCTGTTCTAGGTTATTCACATTAAATGCAGGGATGCCGAACTGATATTCCGCCGCATGATCGAGTAGCTGTCGCATGCTAATAAGCGCCATAACCGCCTCCTTATAACTTCATCCAAATAAATACGAGATTAACTGTCCGTTTGCTCTTCTAATATCGCAACCGCAGGCAAGGTCTTCCCCTCAACAAACTCTAAAAAGGCGCCACCACCCGTCGAGATGTACGACACCTTGTCAGCAATCTCAAACTGATCTATCGCGGCGAGCGTGTCGCCACCGCCCGCCACTGAGAAAGCCTCACTCTCGGCAACTGCATTTGAGAGTGCTCGCGTGCCGCCAGCAAAAGCGTCGAACTCAAAGACGCCTACGGGGCCGTTCCACAAAATCGTTCCGGCCCCCAAAAGCACCTCAGACATGCGGGCCTGAGATAGCGGGCCGATGTCCAAAATCATGTCGTCATCAGCCACGTCAGCGGCCAACTTCACAGTCGCTTCTGCCGAATCCGAAAACTCTTTTGCCACAACAACATCGATAGGCAGTGGGATTTGCGTCTTCGCCATGAGCGCCTTAGCCGTGGGAATCAAATCCATCTCACAAAGCGACTTACCGACCGGGTAGCCCGCTGCCGCAAGAAAAGTATTCGCGATACCGCCACCGACAACTAACTGGTCGCAAACCTCCGAGAGTCGTTCAAGCACAGCCAATTTTGTGGAGACTTTTGATCCCCCGACAACGGCAACCATCGGCGCCGCTGGTTCGCTCAAGGCTTTTGCCAAAGCATCGAGCTCTCCCGCAAGGAGTGGGCCAGCGCAGGCCTCGTTAGCGAATTTCGCCACCCCATGTGTTGACGCTTGGGCGCGATGCGCCGTGCCAAAGGCATCCATAACAAAGACATCACAAAGCGCTGCGTAGCGCTTCGAAAGCTCATCAGCGTTGCTTTTTTCGCCCTTGTTAAATCGAACGTTCTCAAGCAGCCAGACTTCACCCGATTCAGGTGCGCCAGACGGCCAGTCTGACTGCAGACGCACCGGCATTTGCATGAGCTCTGACAGTGCATCAGCTACAGGTGACAGGGAGTACTGCGCGTCGAATTCGCCTTCGATGGGGCGACCAAGGTGCGACATGACAATCACACGAGCACCGGCGTCAACCGCCGCCTTAATCGAGGGAACCGCAGCGCGCAATCGCGCGTCATTAGCAACCCTGCCATCTCGAATCGGCACGTTCAGATCCTCGCGTATCAAAATCCGCTTATTGGATAGCGATAACTGATTCATTGAGCGCATAAAAACTCCAGACTGCTTTAAAGGTCAATTCGCAATAGTTTGCTAGACGGATGCCTTCTCGTCTTCGAAATCCGACATTGCGATAGCGATATCTACCATTCGATTAGCGAATGCCCATTCGTTATCAAACCAAATCATTAACTTGATAAGGCGCCCCCCGCTGACCTGGGTCTGCGTCGCATCGACGACGCAGGAGGCGTCCATACCGAGAAAATCACACGAGGCAAGTGGCTCATCATTAACAGCAAGAACACCAGAGAAGGACGGACTTGCCTCACGAATAATCTCATTGACGGCCTGTACCGTCGTATCGGAATAGACCGCCAACACAACATCGAGCGAAGATACATTCAGCGTGGGCACGCGCAGTGCGCGCGCCTGAATTTTGTCGGCAAGGTGGGGTAAAAACCGCTCTACACCCTGAGCTAAACCAGTCTCGACCGGAATGACCGAATTAAAAGCTGCGCGCGTTTTTCTTAAATCGGTATGGTGATACGCGTCAATCACAGGCTGATCATTCATTGCAGAGTGAATCGTCGTGATGATGCCGGCGTTTATCCCAAGCGTCTCATCGACAATGGACAGGATTGGCATCAAGGCATTACTGGTGCAGGACCCTGCAGAGACGATTGCCATATCCGCAGTGAGGGCCTTTTGATTAAGCCCCCAGATAATGGTCGCATCGACATCAGCGCTAGCCGGCTGCGACAAGAGAACGCGCTTAACCGAGCCCCCCAGGTGCTGTGCCGCCGAGGCCCTGTCGAGCTCTTCCCCAGTGCAATCGATAACCAGCTCAACACCCTGCTTCGCCCAGATATCATTACCGAAGGACGCTTCGTGGGTCAGTGATATGGCCTTGCCCGCAATGTTGATTTCGCCGTCGCTAACATCGACGCTAGAGCCAAAGCGCCCGTGGGTAGAATCGTACTTTAAAAGGTGGGCCACGGTTTCAGCATCGGCAAGCTCGTTAGCTGCCGCGAGCGTCAAGGCGGCGCGCGCGTCTTCTCGCTCGGTTATTCGGCGCGCCAGTAAGCGGCCGATCCTTCCGAGCCCGTTGATACCAACGCGTGTCATTAGCTGAGAATTACATCCTCGATCGCGTCGACGACATTCTCGACCGTGAAACCAAACTCCTTCATCAACTGCGGACCCGGTGCTGACTCACCAAACGAGCTCATTCCGACAACTCGTCCATCGAGACCCACATACTTGTACCACCAGTCCATGTGAGATGCTTCAACCGCGACGCGCGCTAAAATATGGCTTGGCAAAACTTCTTCTCGATACACTGCATCCTGCCGCTCAAAGACATCAGCGCACGGCATGGAAACAACACGCACACCTCTTCCAGCAGCCGATAGCTTTTCAGCCGCATCGATTGCCAGCGCAACTTCAGAGCCCGTGGCGATCACGATCGCTTCTAACTCGCCTTGCTCCTCACGTAGGACATAGGCACCTCGTGCAACATCGGACACACGCTCAGCAGCGCCAACTTGATGGGGGAGGGTTTGTCGTGAAAATACCAGTGCCGAAGGGCCATCCTGTCTGACAATCGCTTGCTTCCAAGCAATAGCAGATTCCACAGCGTCGCAGGGCCGCCAAGTATCCAGATTCGGCGTTGAACGCATAGACGCAAGCTGCTCGACAGGCTGGTGCGTGGGACCATCTTCCCCCAGGCCAACGGAGTCATGCGTAAAGACGTAAATAGCGCGTTGACGCATAAGCGCCGCCATACGTACCGCGTTGCGCGCATATTCCATAAAGATTAGGAAAGTCCCGCCAAAGGGAATAAATCCGCCGTGCAGCGCGATGCCGTTCATCATGGCCGCCATGGCAAACTCGCGGACCCCGTAGTAGACGTAATTAGCTTCCGCACCGGACGCGTCAGCCCCCTTGGCTTCAGGCCACAAAGTGAGATTGGAACCCGCCAAGTCGGCACTGCCACCGAGCAGCTCGGGGAGTGTGGGAGCAAGCGCTGCAATTGCCTGCTGTGACGCTTTACGCGAAGCAACATCAGACTCATTGGCAACACACTGCGCAACAAAATCGTCGACACCTTTTATGAATTCGTCGGGGAGTTCACCTTGCATACGACGCTCGAACTCATCTGCAAGTTCGGGGTAACCGCTTCGATAGCTATCCAAGGCACTGTTCCAGGCTGCCTCGGCTTGGGCGCCCGACTCGCGCGCGTCCCAGTGTGCGTAGATTTCCTCGGGCACGACAAAAGGCGCGTGATTCCATCCGAGCGCTTCGCGTGTCAGGTCAATCTCGTCATCGCCGAGGGGAGCACCGTGACACGACTCGGTTCCCTGCTTGTTAGGGCTGCCTTTTCCGATGGTGGTCTTGCAGCAGATAATCGTTGGACGGCCGGTTTCTGCAATTGCTTCGTCGATCGCTTGCGCTACTGCCTGAGAATCATGCCCGTCGACATCGGGAATCACGTGCCAGCCATACGCGGCAAATCGTGCGGGCGTATCGTCGGTGAACCAACCCTCGATCTCACCGTCGATTGAGATGCCATTGTCGTCATAAACAACAGTCAGCTTGCCCAAGCCGAGTGTTCCTGCCAACGAGCAAGCTTCATGGCTTATACCCTCCATGAGGCAGCCATCGCCCACAAAGCACCAGGTTCGGTGGTCAACAAGCGTGTGATCACCTTTATTGAACCGCGAAGCCATGAGTTTCTCGGCAACCGCCATTCCGACTGCGTTCGCTAGCCCTTGTCCTAAAGGTCCGGTGGTTGTCTCTACACCGGGCGTATAACCGTATTCGGGGTGACCGGGTGTTTTGCTGTGTAACTGGCGGAAATTTTTAATGTCGTCGATAGACAGATCGTAGCCCGTTAAGTGCAGCAACGAGTAGATCAGCATCGAGCCGTGACCATTCGAGAGCACGAATCGGTCTCTGTCCGCCCAGTTAGGGTTGCTCGGATTGTGCTTCAGGTACTTTGTCCACAATACCTCGGCGATATCCGCCATACCCATCGGTGCGCCAGGGTGGCCTGAATTCGCCTTTTGAACCGCATCCATCGACAGGGCTCGGATGGCGTTGGCGGCTTGCAGTTGCGTTACGGAGGTGGCGGCGGCTTGTTGCACAACGAGGTCCTTTATAGAAGATTTAATAAGTGTTTAATGATCGCATGGATTTAGGCGAAATACGCTGGTTATTGCGGATTTCGAAGTACCTTTTTTGGAGTAGCTTTCGGCTTATCCGGCATCTGGCTAAGAGCATG
>CAJXZI010000077.1 GCA_913063005.1 uncultured Halieaceae bacterium
AAATCGTGCTATTAGTGACTCCGCAGACAGTATGGCCAATACCTTCGTGATTGATACGGCAGAGCAGCTAATGTCCGCCGGTGTGCCTGATGAAAACAACTATGTCTTTGATCGTTCGCACCTGAGTGAGCAGGGCTATGCGATTTGGGCCGAGATTATTCGGTCGCGCATTTTTTCAGACCTACATCTCTGATTGGGAATTAGGCTGATTCGGGGGCTATTTCGGGGAGATCAGCTTCAGACAGCGCAACCTCTGGCACCACAGTTTTAAGTTCGTCTGCGTCGCTATCGGCTGAAGACTCTTTGAACTGCATGCTGGCAAGGCGCTGATACAGGGCGCAGCGGTTTAAAAGCTCGTTGTGTGTACCTACGTCGATGATCGACCCGTTGTCTACGACAGCAATGGCGTCAGCATTCATAATAGTTGAGAGCCGATGAGCGATGATGACAGTCGTTCTCCCTCGCGTTAGTTCACCGAGCGCTAATTGCACATAGTGCTCGCTTTCGGTGTCCAGAGCGCTCGTCGCCTCGTCCAGAAGAAGGATCTCTGGGTTCTTGAGAATGGCGCGCGCTAGCGCGATACGCTGGCGTTGTCCGCCGGATAACTGAACACCTTGAGCACCTATCTCGCTCGAAAATCCGTCAGGTAGCCGTTCAATAAATTCCTTTGCATAGGCCGCCTCGGCAGCGGCTTTGATGTCTGAGTATGAGGCCTCTGGGTTGCCATACCCAATGTTGTAGCTGATATCGCCTGAGAAGAGGATGGGAGATTGTGGAACCAAGGCTAGCTTTTGGCGCCACTGCGCGAGCGGGTAGTCGCTAACCGGTTTTCCACCATAAGTGAGGGCACCGTCAGTGGGGTCGTAAAAGCGCTGCAGAAGTTCAAAAATCGTCGATTTACCTGCGCCTGAAGGACCCACAAGTGCCAGTGTTTTGCCGGGCGGAATAGTGAGATTAAATCCACTCAAGGCTGGTGTATTGGGTCGTGAAGGATAGACAAAGGTGAGGTTAGATGCGCAAACGGCCTGGCCGTGGGCGATAGTCTCCTGCCCTTTATCATCAATGTCGCTATCTTGATGTAGCAGTTCAACGAGGCGCTCAGCGGCGCCGGCTGCACGCTGTAAGTCACCCCAGACCTCTGACAAGGTGGCAAAGGCTGAGCCTAGCATCACGGCATAAAACACGAATGCGCCGAGATCACCACCGCTCATCCGGCCTGCAAGTACATCCTGGCCACCGGTCCACATCATTCCAACCATGCCGCCAAGGAATAGGAAAATAGCACACGCCATGAGCCAGGCACGCTGTTGAATGCGTTTTCGGGCAATCTGGAAAGCGGTATCGACCTCCTGCCCAAACACATCGCGCTCCATCGCTTCTCGCTGGAAGCTCTGGACGATTTTTATTGACTGAAGCACCTCGCCCGCACGGTTACCCACGCTCGCGATGCTCGCCTGACTCTTATTCGAGAGGTTGCGGACACGGCGGCCAAGATAGAGCACGGGCAGCAGGGTTAATGGGACGCCAATCAACATGATCAGCGTTAATTTGAAGTTGGTTAGCGACATCAAAATGAGGGCGCCAACCAGCGTGAGTGCGCTGCGCGCAGCCAAGCTTACAGAGGAGCCAATGAGTGTCTGCAGAAGCGTCGTGTCGGTAGTGATCCGCGACATGATCTCGCCTGCATGGTTTTTTTCATAAAAACCGGGGTGAACCGTCAGCAGGTTATTAAATACTTTTTGCCTGAGGTCGGCACTGACACGTTCACCTAACCACGAAACGAGGTAGAAGCGAATAAAGGCCCCGCTTGCCATCGCGAATCCCACGACGATCATGAAAACAACGGCCTGACGTAAACCCGCTTGAGATTGGTTGGCAAAGCCTTGATCGATCAGTATTTGGATGCCATAGCCCAGTGACAACTGAGCCATGGCGGTAAAGACCAGCGCTAAGGATGCGGCAATGAGTCTGGATTTATGCGGCCATAAAAACTGCAGTAACTCACGCAATGGTTTGAGCGACTTCGCCTTGGACTGCGAATTTTCCTCGGAGGCTGTGTCTGCGTTATTGGTCATCTGTGCTTTCGCTTCGTTTCATCGCTCGACCCATGACCAGTCCAAGCTCGAACAACAGCCACATAGGCAATGCTAAGAGCGTCTGGGAAATAACATCGGGAGGGGTTAACAGCATACCGATGACAAAGCAGCCGACGATCACGTATGAACGGTTATTCGCCAGTTGGTCTGCCGTAACAACACCTGTCAGGATAAGAATGACCGCTGCAATAGGGACCTCAAACGCAAGGCCAAACGCGAAAAATAACTTGAGAACAAAGTCGAGGTATCGGTTGATGTCCGTCATTACCGAGATATCACCCGGCCCCACTGTTGTGAAAAAGCCAAAGAGCAGCGGGAAAACCACGAAGTAGGCGAAGGCCACGCCAGCATAGAACAAGATGACGCTCGAGGTTAGCAGTGGGATGGCGACACGTTTCTCTGATTTGTATAAACCGGGAGCGATGAAACCCCATATTTGCGCCAAGATCACTGGCATGGCCAAAAAGACCGCGAGGACGATCGACAGTTTGAAAGGTGTCAGAAACGGCGATGTCACCTCGGTTGCAATCATTGAAGAGCCCTCGGGTAAAAGACTCCTCAAAGGTTCCGATATGTAGGTGTAAAGCTCATTGGCAAAAGGAAACAGTCCCAAGAATGCGATAAAAACTGCGATCAACGCATTGCGAAATCGGTCTCGAAGTTCGCGCAGGTGCGCAACCAGTGGCATGGGCTCATCAGTGGTCACTGGGTTGGCTTCTTTTTATCCACGGGCGCGTCGTTTGAGCTCGGGGTCGTGTCGTGCGATGTAGTCTCGACCTCGGCCGCGTCACTTTCGTGGTTGTCCTGCTTTTCGGGGACAACGGGATCCAAAGACAGGGCGCTACTGACGTCTGCAAGGTCCTGTACCTCGTCACGACTCTCCCGTAAGGCCCGCATGACTTCCTCATTGTGAAGCTCGCGGCTAACATCGGCTTTAATTTCTTCGAAGCCACGCCGTACTCGTCCCAGCCACAGAGAAATTGCGCGGATTGCACTTGGCAGGCGCTCTGGGCCGACAACGAAAAGAGCAACTGCACTGACAACCAAGAGCTCAGCAAAACCAATATCTAACATAGACTTACGCTTATTTTGCGTCGTCGTCCTTGCCGTCTTCTATCTTGGCGGCCTCACCGTTATCCCGCTTCATACCTTCGCGGAAATTAGTAATGGCGCTACCGAGGTCCTTGGCAGCACCCGGCAGGCGCTTTGTGCCGAAAATTAAGATGACAATGGCGAGGATGATCAGCAGTTGCCAAATTCCGATACCACTAAATCCCATATCTATTCACCTTGTGTTGCGGGCACATTCGAGTGCGCCTATTGATTCCTAGAGGCTTTCTCTTCCAGCCCTGATAAACCTTGTCTCGACGCTAGCACGTCGAGCACCTCATTATGACTGATACCGAGTCGATCCAGCATGACCAGCGTGTGAAATACGAGGTCGGCGACTTCGTTGATCACTTCTTTGCTTGAGCCCACTCCAGATTCCGCATCTTTTGCGGCGATGACAACCTCGATCGCTTCCTCACCCACTTTTTCAAGAATTTTATTCACGCCTTTTGCGTTGAGGCTGGCCACATAGGATGTATCCGGACTGGCCGCGCGCCTGCCTGCAATGACTGATGCGAGGGCGTCTAGAACATCAGGCATGTTGTTCTTCCTCTAGCTGCCACTCGCCTGACATGGGCGTGTAAAAAAAACAGGTTCGACGACCTGTATGGCAAGCGCCACTACCTTCTTGATCTACCCTCAACAACAAGGTGTCGCCGTCGCAGTCAAGGCGTGCATCGATGAGGGTTTGCACGTTACCTGAGGACTCACCCTTACGCCAAAGCGCCTGTCGTGAGCGAGACCAGTAGATAGCCTGCTTCTTCTCCAAAGTAAGCGCTAGAGACTCTTCGTTCATCCAAGCCATCATCAGCACTTCACCCGTGCGAGCGTCCTGCGCAATCGCGGGCAGCAGCCCATCTGCATTCCATTTAGGGCGCATAGTCAGTGGCGTATTTTGATCGATGGATGCTGTCATGAGTGAAGTATGCCACTTCTTGCTATTTCATTCATTGCGACCAGATGACAATGCACACATTTGGGGGGGTTCTACGAGCGTTGTAGAAGAAGCCCGCCGGCGGCCAAAGCAAGACCGAATAATGCAATCGCGGGTAGCTCAGGCAGGGCAATGACGCTGATGGCAACCGTTGCAAAGCCAGCACCGATTAATACGCTATTCAGTGAGGACGCTTTTTGCTGTGGTTGCTCTTCCTTCAGGCCCTTTCTTTGGTTGGCCAAAAACTGAGGAATAACTTCCGGTAGCTGCGACGCGTGATGCACAAAAGCAGGCGCATCGCGCTGAAGTTGTCTGACAACATTCATCGGGCTGTACTGTCGTTTGAGCCAATCCTCAAGGAAGGGTTTTGCCGTCTCCCACAAGTTTAGTTCTGGATAAAGTTGTCGGCCGAGTCCCTCGATATTGAGCAGCGTTTTTTGGAGCAATACGAGCTGCGGCTGAACGCGCATGTCAAAGCTTGAGGCTGCTCGGAATAAATTAACCAGCATGTGTCCCAGTGAAATCTCGTGAAGTGGTCGATCAAAAATAGGTTCGCATAACATGCGAATGGTTGATTCGAAGTCCTGCACCCGTGTCGCCGCAGGAACCCAGCCACTCTCGATATGGAGTTCGGCAACAAGTCTGTAGTTCCGCTGCAGAATTGCCAGCAAGTTCCGTGCAACATAGTACTGATCTTCCCTCGAGAGCTGGCCAACGATCGCGCAATCGATCGCTATGTAGGTCGGCTCTTCGGGGTGCGTTGCATCGACAAAAATATTGCCCGGGTGCATGTCCGCGTGAAAGAAGCAGTCGTCAAAAACCTGTGAGAAGAAAATTTCCACACCTCGCTCGGCGAGCACTTTCATATTCACTCCGGCCTCGTTAAGCGCCGGGATGTCACCAATCGGTATGCCTGAAATGCGCTCTGAGACCATAATTCGAGGCGAGCTGTAGTCCCAGAATACGGTCGGTACGTAGACGAGCTTGCGCTTGCTGGTATTCCTTTTTAACAGCGAGGCATTGGCTGCCTCGTGCCGCAAATCGAGCTCGGCAGTGATGGTTGCCTCATAATCCTCCACAACCTCGGGCAAGCGGAGTCGCTTCAGATCGTCAGAGAGGCTATTGATGATTTTGGCAAGCCGCTTGAGTAGACGGATATCTGCAGCAATCTGTTTTTCTATTCCTGGGCGCAGCACTTTAATCACTGCGGACTCACCGTCGGGGAGTGTGACGCTGTGTACTTGGGCGACGGACGCCGCAGCGAGTGGCGTGACGTCAAACTCGTCAAATAGCTGATCAACGGGTTTGCCTAATTCGTGTTCAATAGCGGAGGTCGCTTGATCATAATCAAAGGGCGCCACCTTGTCCTGAAGTAACGACAGCTCATCTGCCACATCATCGGGTAAGAGGTCGCGGCGTGTGGATAGCAGTTGGCCAAACTTGATGGAGACGGGGCCTAGCTCCTGCAGTGCTAACCGTAAGCGCTCGGCTCTCGGTGCGTCTGCAAGCGCGGCGCTGGCATCCCCAGCGCTCGCTCCATTGCTTTCGATACTTGCTCCTACACTCGCTTCTGCGCTCTTTCCCGCATTTTTTCTCGAACGTGGCCCTGTAAGAACCCACCTCAGAAAGCGGGTTCCTTTTCCACTGTGACTGCTGATAGGGATAAGTTCGCCCAATTGGAACTTTCTTGCCGTTTTTAGAAAAGTCAGTGCCCTGCTCATCCACTGAGTCCTGCAAGCCGCTTTTTGATGCGCTTAAGGCGTGAATCTGCTCGGTCCACGCGTAGTACCAGATCATCGACTGCTGAGAAAAAGGCGTTTTGCTCTGCTTGCGGTGGAGACAGCCGTCCTTCCTCAAGAATGAATTCGCTCAACTGGCGTTTCAATCGTTGGTGTGTGCTTTTTGATGTTCGCGTGAAGGCGCGTATGACATTAGCGAGTTGATGACCGGCAACCGATCCCAAGGCTTCTGTCAGCGGGGCTTCCCAGTCGATATCTAAGTCAGCGAGAACGGTTTGCAGTCGCAAAAGCGGTGCCGTATCGCCAGAAATTTGAATATTGCCGTTAATCAGTGCGGAAGCAGGATCGTCGGCAGCAGCAACGCCTACGAAATCCTTCCAGCTTCCTGCCAGGCTGACAGTTGCAGCTTCCTCGCGATAGCTCGCGACCGAGACCGCACCCTCAGCATCGATCGTTAAATACATATCGACCGAGGGACTCGAGCAGTTGACGCCTACGGTCAGTGGATGAAGGCGTTGCAGCTGGTTCCGTGTGCCTACAGACAGATCGACAGCCCGCATGATGGCCTTTTCGGCAACGAGACAGACACCCGCAATAACGGCTGGATCGTGTTCCACTGAATTAACCCTTGATACCTCGATGTACGGCGACAATACCCCCCGTCATATTGTGGTAACGACAGTCGACGAAGCCCGCATCCTCCACCATCTCGAGCAAGGTTTCTTGATCTGGATGCTTCCTGATTGACTCAGCCAGATATCGATAGCTGTCGGCATCGTTGGCGATGATCTTGCCCATGGCGGGCAGCGCGGAGAATGAATAGGCGTCGTAGATCTTTGAAAGCAGGGGCGAAACGGGCTTGGAAAACTCGAGGACTAATAGACGACCGCCTGGCTTAAGCACGCGGTTCATTGAAGCCAGCGCCTTGGCTTTGTCCGTTACGTTGCGAAGACCAAAGGCGATTGTGATGCAATCGATACTGTTGTCTTCAAAGGGTAGAAATTGCGCATCAGCCTGAACCACGCTGATGTTGTTCAGTGCACCTTTATCAATGAGACGGTCCCGCCCGACAGACAGCATGGCAGCATTGATATCTGACAGAATGACATTGCCATCCTTGCCGACAAGATTTGAAAATTTTGCGGCCAAATCACCCGTGCCGCCGGCGATATCGAGTACGGTTTGGCCCGGTCGAACAGAGCTTAACTCGATCGTGAATCGTTTCCAGAGTCGGTGGAGGCCACCGGACATTAAGTCATTCATGAGGTCGTACTGAGATGCAACCGAGTCAAAGACCTCTCTAACCCGTCCCGCCTTTTCCTCTTTTTTGACGCGCTCAAAACCAAAGTCGGTTGTGTCGTCTGTCGTGTTGTCCTGTGTGCTCATTAAATTTCCTATTGCTCGCGTGTTCGCTCACCCGTATTCACTAACTGATGATCTTGACGATGTCAGTCGAAGGGTCGCGAGACGCACCGGCGTCGTCGAGTTTCGTCAAATAACGTTGCCAGAGAGTCTGCTTCTCGCTAGCTAGTTGCGCTAAATACGTCCAAGTGTACAGCCCGGAGCTGTGTCCGTCGTCAAAACTTATTTGCACTGCGTAATGTCCAATCGGCTCGATAGCCGTAATGCCAACATTCGCTTTTCCGGTTTGCAGTACCTCTTGCCCGGGTCCATGTCCTTGGACCTCTGCAGAGGGTGACAAAACCCGCAGCAGCTCCGCCGATAGGTTGACAGGCGCTTGGCCAGGGAACTGAATCTCGAGTGTCCGATCCGAGCGTCGATACGTCAAAGATTCGGGAGCTTGTTGAGTCATTGTTTGACCGAGTGCATCGTTGTTGGGTTTATTGTGTTCGTTTTAAAAGTAGCGTGTCGATATCGCTCTGTGCCGTCAGGCTTCGTGCCTTGGCCATCGCAGATCGACTCTCGAAGGGACCAATATAAACACGGTGCCAGCTACCCGTATCGGTGTTTATCTCCTCGACAGCGGCCTCGAGCCCGAGCAGTGCGAGCTCACCCCGACGACGGTCAGCGTCAGCCGATGCTCTAAAAGAGCCCGCTTGAAGCACATACTGGGTATATTTCGATTCGCTCGGTGTTGATTGGGTCACTGTACCGGTAGAGAAAGTCTCGTCTTCGAGTGTGGTAAAAAAGGTGAAACTGGGTTGCCGGCCTTCATCCCCGCTGTTTGAGCTTACTGTTGTGACTGCCTGCGGAAGGGCTGATGGGTTGATTCCTCCGACAATGCCAAGACTGGCGATTACACCCACCAGCAAGCCAACGATGAAGCCACTGACGTGAGATCCGTTAAACAGCGGCGTGTCCGAGGCGCCCTGTTTTCTTTGTGGGCTACTGCGTCTTGTCGCACTTCCCGTGCTCGGACGCTTACGCTTGGTCTTAGAAGGCGTTGTAGGCACGAGTTACATTCCTTCC
>CAJXZI010000078.1 GCA_913063005.1 uncultured Halieaceae bacterium
ATCTAGGGAGGGCTTCCATTGCGTCACGGAGCTTGTTGACCAGTCGCTCCCTCGATTTTGCATCAATTTGCGCATGCGTCGGTAAATCTATGGATTGGATCTTTTGCTTGGTCACCTTCTCGATGTTGTGGAGCATTCGGCGCTCACGCGGTGCAACGAACAAGATGGCCTTACCCGCGCGTCCCGCTCTTCCCGTACGGCCAATTCGGTGAACGTAAGACTCACGATCGAAAGGAATATCGTAGTTAATGACATGGGTTATGCGCTCTACATCGAGGCCTCTCGCGGCAACATCGGTAGCAACAACAATGTCTAAACGACCGTCCTTCAGTTGTTCTACGGTCTTGATTCGTGTCTTTTGATCAATATCGCCGTTGAGCGGAGAGGCGTTAAAACCGCGCTGTCGCAGTTGATCTGCAATGGCTGAGGTCGACTCGCGCGTCCGTACGAAGATGATGACCCCCTGAGTATCTTCTACCGTCATAAATCGGGTGAGTGCATCGAGTTTGTTCGTGCCCTTCACCAGCCAATAACATTGTTCAATATTGGTATTCGTCGTCGCTTGGGAGGCGATAGAGACCTCCACGGGCTCCACGAGGTGCACACTGGCGATTTCACGAATACGCGGCGGCATGGTGGCCGAAAAGAGTGCTACGCGCCGACCCTTGGGTGTCTGAGCGAGAATCTCGTCAACATCGTCGATAAACCCCATGCGGAGCATCTCATCGGCTTCATCCAATACAACGGTCTTAATCTGACTGAAGTCAGCAGACTTGCGATTGAGGTGGTCAAGCAGACGGCCGGGCGTAGCAACAATGACGTGGACACCTTCTCTCAATTGCTTGAGCTGCTGGCGCATGTCGTTACCCCCGCACAAGGCAACGACTTTGCACCCCTTAGAGCGCTTTGCGTAGCTTCTGAACGCATCCGCGACCTGCATCGACAGCTCACGCGTTGGGCAAAGAACAAGAATCTGCGGCACAACCGAACCAAAATCCAAGCTCGCTAGTGAGGGCAGTGCAAAAGCCGCCGTCTTGCCGGTACCTGTCTGAGCAATACCGACAACGTCCTGCCCGCTGAGCATGGCAGGAATTGTCTCTGCTTGTATAGGCGTCGCAGCCTCGTATCCCAGGTCAGTCAGGGAGTTCAGCAAAAAGTGAGGCAAACCAAGGCTGTCGAAAGCCGTTGGCGAATTATCGGAATCGGTCATGGAATATGTACGGGCTGGGAAACCGCGCAGACTACGCGCACATCTACGCCTTAGAAAGGTAAATCCTGCCTATATCCACGATTTCGCACATCGAGCTTGAGACTTTGCTAGACGTTGAGTCGTTAACGCTCACAGCGGTTATAAAGCTTGGTTGCTAGATTGCATCACGTAATGGGATCTATAACACCTTGAGTTTTTTCAATATCGCTGAGCAGAGCTCGCTGCGCTTTCCAAAAAAAGAACACGCCCGATGTACCAATGGTGAGCGCGGTTACCATGGCATATCGTAAGTTCTCAGCGCCAAAATGTGTGCTGTAGGCGTCTGACAGCGCGCCAACGAACAGCGGGCCTAAGCCAAGGCCAATCATATTTATCACGAACAGCAGTATGGCGGATGTGCTGGCGCGCATACCGGCGGGCACCAGTGTGTGACAAATGGCGATGCAGGGGCCTAGATAGAGCGTGCCCAAAATGTGGCCGGGCGCGTAGGCCATAATCACGTATAACGGCTCAGTCCCCAAAAGGGTGATGTAGGACATTGGCAGGGAGAGCGCGATTCCATAGAGCGCAATGCGGACATACCAACGCTTATCTTTTTTGCCCCAACGGTCAGCTAAATAGCCCCCGAGAAAGGTTCCTAACATGCCGGTCGTGCCGCCAATGATACCCAGGACCACGCCCACTTCAGTGACCGACAGGCCATAGTTGCGAATCAGTAAAGACGGAAAGAAATTACCGTTGCCGTACCCAACAAATGACGCAGTGGAGCATCCCAGCGCTATCCACCAAAACGATGGACGCTTGGCCAAAACAGCCATCGTGTCTTTAAAACTTGCCTTATCTTGGCTGGTTGCCGAAGCCAAGGTTCGCCTGGGCTCCTTGACCAAAACGAGTAGCAGGAATGCAAGCACAATGCCTGGAATACCCACTATGAAGAAGGCGTTTCGCCAGCCGAAGGTCTCAGCAATCCATCCGCCGGCGAAGTAGCCGAAAAATATCCCGAAGTAGATCCCGGTGGTATAGATAGATATCGCTGTGCCGCGTTTCTCCTCGGGGAAATAGTCGCTCAGCATCGAGTGTGATGGTGGAGATCCGCCGGCTTCACCCAGTCCGACACCAAGGCGTGCGAGCAACAACTGCGTGTAGTTTTGTACCATTCCCGAGAGGGTGGTCATAATACTGAAGATGCCGAGCGAGGCTGCGACGATATTCCTTCGATTACTGCGATCAGCGAGCCAGGCGATCGGTATCCCTGCGGTCACATAGACAACCGCGAAGCTAAAGCCGGTTAACAACCCTAGCTGTGTATCACTGAGGCCGAGATCGGCTTTTATCGGCTCTTGGAGGATGACCAGAATCTGGCGGTCGATAAAGTTAAAGGTGTAGACCAGCGTCAGGATGCCCAGAACAAACCACTTGTAATTTGAGGAGTGGTTGGTGGAGATATTGGAGGCGTCTTTGGTCACTTCTTCCACCGTTTCACGTTGTGCACCCCATCTTTATCGTTATCAAGGAGCTTTCGTGTCACAGCATGCCACAGTTGCGGTAAGCTTCCAGCTTTCAACGCTGCGACACAAAAGATAATGAGTAACGAGCATTCATTGACGCACCTCGATAACCGCGGTGAAGCCCACATGGTGGACGTGGGCGATAAAGAAGTCACACAGCGAGTGGCAGTTGCGCGGTCAAAGATTCGCATGGCGTCGTCGACACTTGCAGCCATCGAGTCCAGCGAGCTAAAAAAAGGCGACGCGCTTGCTACAGCGAGGATTGCGGCGATCCAGGCGGCGAAGAAGACGAGCGATCTTATACCGCTATGCCACCCTTTACCGATCACTAAAGTATCGGTCGATATGCAGTTGGATCACGAGCTTCCCGGGGTCGTGACCGAGGTGACGTGTAAAGTGCGTGGCCAAACAGGTATAGAAATGGAGGCCCTCACTGCGGCCTCTGTCGCCGCGCTCACAATCTACGATATGGCCAAAGGGCTTGATCGGGGCATGGTAATTGAAGAGGTGGCTTTACTCGAAAAAACCGGCGGTAAGTCAGGGGAGTGGCGCCATGGCGATTAGGGTTAAGTTTTTTTCTCTCATTAGAGAGGCCGTGGAAACCGAGGAGCTGACACTCAATTTCGATGCGGAAATATCGACAGTTGCAGGGCTTAAGTCGTTTCTTGGCGAGCGCGGTGAGGCGTGGGTGGAAGCGTTATCGCATCCAAATCTTATTCAGGCAGTGAATCAACGCGTCGTGTTTCAGGAGGAGGCGATCAATGACGGTGATGACGTCGCCTTTTTCCCTCCCATGACCGGGGGCTGACGTGTCAGTTACGATCACCGACAGCGATATAAGTCCTGGAGATTTAGCGACAGCGTTTTATGCGGATAACCCGCACGGAGCCGTGACGACATTTGCAGGGTTTGTGCGGGACTTTAATACGCAGGGTGAAGTTGAGACATTGCACTTAGAGTGCTACGTAGAAATGGCGGAGCGGGTTTTGAGTGATCTCGGCGCCGAGGCTAGACAGCGGTTTGGCCTCAAATCGTGGCAGATTGTCCACCGTTTTGGCAGTCTCTCGAGTACAACGCCCATCGTTTTTGTGGCAACAAGCGCCGATCATCGTGCCGAGGCCTTCAGTGCTTGTGAGTTTGTCATGGACACACTCAAAACAGACGCCCCTTTTTGGAAGCGAGAAGATTTCGAGGGTGAGCAGCAATGGGTTACAGTGGCCGCGCGAGATGTTGACCGCAGACGGCGGTGGGATACCAAGGATCCAGTTTCATGAAGTATTGTTCCAAGTGCGCCACTGAGGTTGAACGGAGAATTCCCGAGGGTGAGGATCGAGAGCGCGATGTGTGTCCAGCCTGTCATGAGATTTTCTACGTTAATCCGAAGATTATTTGCGGCTGTATTCCGACCGTTGGAGACAAGGTACTGCTCTGCAAGCGTGCTATCGAACCTCGTTACGGCAAATGGACGCTACCTGCTGGGTTCATGGAGAACCGTGAGACGACTGAGGAGGGCGCTGCTCGGGAAATGTGGGAAGAGGCTGAGGCACGCGCTGTTGATATGAGCCTTTATCGCATTTTCGACGTGCCACATATCAGTCAAGTCTACGTCTTTTATCGCTGTGAAGTGCTTGATGGAAAATTCGGTGCCGGCTCAGAGAGTTTGGAAAGTCGCTTGTACGCTGAAGATGAGATCCCTTGGGATGAGCTCGCATTTCCTGTCGTTATTGAGATGCTGCGAGAGTTCTTCGAGGACCGGAAGGCTCAAGAATTCCCTATTCGAAATAGCACAATCAGATACCAATACCGCCGCGCGGGCTAGGGCCTACCGGCGCTGCATTTAACGAAAAATCAGTCACACGAGGGTTTACAAATGGGTTTACCAACAACGGGGGCACCGGCACCTGCGTTCTCACTTCAGGATCACACTGGCGCTGAGGTTTCTCTCAGTGACTACAAGGGCAAAAAGAATGTGCTGGTCTACTTTTACCCCAAAGCGATGACTCCAGGATGCACGGTACAAGCACAAGGCCTTCGCGATATTGCAGAACAACTGGCTGCTCACGATACAGTTGTTTTCGGTATCAGCCCCGATCCAGTAAAACGCTTAGCGAAGTTTGTTGAGCGTGACGCGCTTAACTTCCAACTTTTGAGTGATGAGGATCATTCGGTGGCCGATGCTTACGGTGCATGGGGCCCCAAGAAGTTTATGGGCAAAGAGTATGATGGCATTCTACGCACCAGCTATCTCGTTGATAAAGACGGCAATCTTTGCCAGATCATCAACAAATTTAAGACGAAAGATCACCACGAAGTCGTATTAAATACGCTCCAAGAACTGGGGCTATGATCGATCTATTCACATCGCCAACGCCCAACGGGCACAAGGTATCCATTGCCTTA
Organism: uncultured Halieaceae bacterium; assembly: GCA_913063005.1. Classification (GTDB taxonomy): domain Bacteria; phylum Pseudomonadota; class Gammaproteobacteria; order Pseudomonadales; family Halieaceae; genus Luminiphilus. Next base: position 5,119 of record CAJXZI010000078.1, read on the forward strand.
GAGGAGATGGGCCTCGAGTATGAGGTTCACACCATCGATCTGAGATCAGGCGAGCAAAAGCAAGAGCCTTTCTTGACACACTCGCCCAACGGACGGATTCCGGCAATCTATGACCGGGATCATGATTTATCTATCTTCGAGTCGGGTGCGATCATGATCCACTTGGCGGAGAAAAGCGGCAAATTCCTGCCGAGCGATGTGGTCGGTCGATCGCGCGTTATCCAATGGCTGATGTTCCAGATGGGTGGTGTTGGACCGATGATGGGGCAGGCCAACGTATTCTTTCGTTACTTCCCCGAAAAAATCCAGCCCGCAATCGATCGGTATCAAAGTGAGGGGCGGCGCTTATTTGAGGTTTTGAATACGCAGCTGGGCAAGACCGAGTATTTGGCAGGCGATTACAGTATCGCGGACATGGCGAACTGGGCGTGGGTGCGATCGCATCGGTGGAGCGGTATCGAGATCGATGGCCTTGAGCATTTACAGCGCTGGCACAACGCCATCAAAGTACGCCCGGCAGCTGAGAAAGGCATTACGGTACCTGTCGATGTGCGATTATTGCGGGATGGCATGGAGGACTCGAAAGAGACTCAAGATTTCATCAAAGGTGCGCAAACGATGGTGCAGGGAATTATGAAGGATTGACAGCTTGTTTAGAGTAATTACCTGCAACACCAACGGAATCAGAGCAGCCCACCGAAAGGGATTCTTTGAATGGCTTGTACAGCAAGACGCTGACGTTGTTTGCATTCAGGAGACTAAGGCGCAAGAGCATCAATTGGTTGACGATGCGTTTCGACCTGAGGGTTACCACTGTTATTACAACGACGCGGAAAAGAAAGGCTACAGCGGTACCGCGCTATATGCGAAGCAGGAACCTTCGGGAGTCCAGACGAAAGTTGGGTGGGAGCCTGTCGATTCGGAAGGTCGCTATCTCAGAGCCGACTTCGAGGGGCTTAGTGTTATTTCCCTCTATGTCCCGTCAGGCTCGAGCAGTGAGGCTGCTCAGGCGCGCAAAGACGTGTTCATGGAGAAGTTCACGCCACACATGAACGCGCTACTTGAGGAAGATCGGGAGTTCATCATTTGCGCGGACTGGAATACCTGTCACCAGAACATTGATATCAAGAACTGGCGCAGCAACCAGAAGAACTCCGGTTTTATGCCGCACGAGCGAGAGTGGCTGACGCACCTCTACGAACAGCAGGGTTGGGTGGACGTTTTCAGGCAGATGACAAATGAGCCCGACCTCTACACGTGGTGGTCCAACCGAGGGCAGGCGTGGGCGAACAATACAGGATGGCGACTCGACTACATGCTTGTAACTCCGGGTTTGTCAGGTAAAGGCGAAGATTTCGCAATTTACCGCGATGAGCGCTTCTCTGATCACGCGCCCGTCACTATCGATTTCAACATCTAAGTGTTAGAACTTTTACACCATAAAATATTGATTTGAATGAGGTTTAATCATGTTTATTAGTCAGGCGCACGCACAAGCTGGAACCCCACCACCCGCAGGGGGCGAGTGGTTCCTTCCGATCATGATGATCGGCTTACTAGTCTTTATGTATTTCACAACGATCAGACCGCAGCGCAAGCGACAAAAGGAACATGCGGAACTGGTCAGCTCCCTGGGTAAGGGCGACGAGGTGCTGATGAGTTCAGGGCTCATGGGTAAGATTGTTGATCTCACAGACCTCTACGTGGTGGTTAACGTTTCTGACAAAGTGGACCTCAAGTTTCAGCGTACGCATGTAACAGCCACGCTGCCTAAGGGAACGATCAAGAATCTCGGGGCCTGAGATCATTAACCTGCATTCCTCAAGTATTCAATACCCGCCAAGAGAGCCGCTTGCGGTTCTCCCATCGCCCTTTCAACGGTTGTCTCGCGCGTCCGAGCGTTGGGGTCAGGGGCGCCGTATCTGGTGCAAGCGAGATGACCTGACGGGCTCTTTGCTTACGGGTAATAAGGTGAGAAAGCTCGAATTCCTCGCGGCTGAAGCGCTGCGACGCGAGTGCACGGTTCTGGTAACCGCGGGAGCGCTTCAAAGTAACCATTGCCGCGCGACGGCAGTGGTTGCTGCGCAACTAGGACTAAAGTGCGAGCTCATCTTGCGGGGCCATGAGCAGGAACTAAGCGGTAATTATCTACTGAGTCGCATGCTCAACGCTGAGATTACCTACGTATCCCGCGCTACAACCGGTGATGAAATGACCGTCCACTTGGCAGATGCCGAAAAGCGCTGGGCGGAACGGGGTGAAAAGGCTCTTACTATTCCCATTGGTGGAAGTGATGATGTGGGGATTTGGGGATATATCGCTGCAGTTGAAGAACTCTCAGAGGATATGCACCGGAATGATCTATCCAGAGCCGCCATTGTCCACGCTACCGGGTCTGGTGGCACGCAAGCGGGACTCAATGCCGGCATTTTGTTGCACGAGGTGGACGCCGATGTCATTAGTTATGCGGTATGTGATGACAAAGCTTACTTCAACGTCAAGGCGCAAGAAGACTGGTCAAATCTACGCGCACGCCGACCGGAGTTGCCCTCAGCGCCCATAAAGACACTGACCAATGACAGCTACATTGGTCCGGGTTATGGCAAAGCGGGCGACGAGATTTTCGATACGCTCGCCGAGCTAGCTCGGCTTGAGGGCATTACGCTTGATCCGGTTTATACCGGCAAGGCCTTTCACGGCTTGATCACCGATTTAGCGAGTGGCGTATTTGCCTCGAGCGCATCGGATATCATTTTTATGCACACAGGGGGAGTATTCGGTATCTTTCCCCATGCATCGGCAGTTGAGGCAGCGCTGGGGCGCGTCTGAACTGCTCGGTAAACGACAATAACGACGAGGCAGTTCGATGCTTGAGACTATTATCCGTGATGTGAATGCCGTGGCTTGGGGACTCCCTATGCTCATTCTTCTGCTCGGTACAGGAATCTATTTAACACTGGGTCTGGGGTTTATGACGCTCCGGAAGGTGCCGCGAGGCGCAACTACGAAGACACGACGACGAACGTTGTGCGCGCCCGGAAGGCGCTCGAGGACGCGAAGCTGCGAGCGCCCTTCGAAGGACGCGTCGCGCGGATCGACGTCGAGAACTTCGAGAACGTCCAGGCGAAGCAG
>CAJXZI010000079.1 GCA_913063005.1 uncultured Halieaceae bacterium
GCCTTTGTTAACCTCAATAACGATGGTTTCTTAGATCAGAACGGTACACGTTTTACTAACTGGTCGATTACAGGTAACTGGGTTCAGTCGACATTGAATCGAGGGCAGCTCGCAACGCGCGGTGTATCAAACTCGCTGTCCGCGCAGTTGTCGATGCCCGGGTCTGACCTAGAATTTTTTAAGCTCAATTACCGAGGTGAAATGTACCTCCCCATTTACGGTGAGTTCACCTTCCACCTGCGTGGCGAAGTTGGTTACGGTGACGGCTATGGCGACACAACCGAGCTACCGTTTTATGAGCATTTCTTCTCGGGTGGCTTCGGCAGTGTGAGAGGGTTCGAGGCGAATACGTTGGGCCCCAGAAGTACGCCGCCGATTCTTTACCAGACAGGTCTCGCGACCACGGGTGTCGACGAGGATGGTGTGCCAACTGAGGTCGGTGGGCCCGACGGCCTGGGCTTCGGGTATATCGTAAATCCCGAGACAGGTGTCATCGAGACGCAACAGGTATTTACGGGGCGGCGACGCGCTGACCCCTTCGGCGGTAATGTTGTCATTGAGGGCTCTGCAGAGGTTCTCTTTCCAATGCCTTTCGTCAAGGATCGCAGTTCTATAAGATCCGCCTTCTTTTTAGATGCTGGTAATGTATTCAATACGAATTGCCGGCAGAACCAGCTCAACTGTTTTGGTGTGGACGCCAATGAGCTGCGTTATTCTGTCGGTGTCGGTGTGACATGGCTTAGCGGTTTTGGGCCGCTGACATTTGCACTTGCGAAGCCGCTAAATGCTAGCGACACTGACCGTACAGAGGTTTTCCAATTCACGCTGGGGCGTGGATTTTAATAACTAACCAGGAGGTTAACCCTAATGTTGTTCCGCTTCGTCGCCGTATTGGCACTGTTGGTTGCATCGACCGTAGCACACGCTCAAGGTCGGATTGCTGTTGTGAATCTGGAGGAGGCAATTTTGCAGACCGATTACGCGCAGCAGCGATTGCGTGATTTTGAGGCTGGTGAAGCCTTTGCTGAGGACAAGGCTGAGTTCGATAATTTGAAAGCTGAGCTCGATAAGTTAGTTCAGGATTTTCAGCGCGACCAGGCTGCTATGAGTGATGACGATCAGGTTGCGGCGCGCCAAAAGATGGCGAGCAAGAACGCTGACCTCGAGTATGTGGCTAAGAAGCTCCAGTCTTTGCAGCAGCAAAACGCGCAGCGTGTCTTTCAAGAGCTAGTACCCGCCGCTCGCCAGGTGCTGGGCGAAGTTATCGAGACTGATCAGATTGGCCTGTTGCTTCAGGCGCAATCAGTGATTCACGCTGATCTCGGCTACAACATCACGGCGAAGGTAACGGACAAGCTCAACCAACTGCCACAAGAGTAATATGCCTACTCTGGGCGATGCTGCCGAGACTTTGGGTCTCTCTTACCGGGGTGACCCACACTTAACGCTGGATCGCTTAGCGCCCATCTCGCAAGCAGGGGTGGGCGATCTCTCCTTCATAGCACAAAAGAAATTTGCCAAATCATTGGTGAGCTCGCAGGCGACGGCCGTTATTTGCCCTGAAGCCTGGGTCGGCGACTTTTCTGGTGCGGTTTTGTTCAGCGATGATCCTTACGCGGATTTTGCGCGCGCTACCCGACTTTTTGATAACCGACCAGCTTCGTCTGGACGAGTGGACGGCAGTGCCGTTATCTCAGAGACAGTCCAGCTTGGCGCGAATGTAACCATTGACGCTGGCGCGGTTATCTCGGACGGCGCTAGGATCGGCGATAACACGTGGGTGGGGCCTAACGTGTGGATTGGTGATGGGGCCTTGATTGGCGCAGGTACGCAATTGCGGGCTGGGGTTGCCATCTACCATGGTGTCACAATCGGCCAAGACTGCCTTATTCATGCAAATACCGTTATCGGTTCAGATGGATTTGGATTTGCACCGACTACTGCTGGATGGGAGAAGATCCTCCAGTTAGGTAGTGTCACGGTCGGTGATCGGGTGGAAATTGGTGCAGGCTGTGCGATAGACCGCGGTGCCCTTGAAGATACCCACATCGCGGACGATGTAATTATTGATAATCTGGTCCATATTGCTCACGGCGTGCGGGTTGGCCGGGGGTCAGCGATCGCAGGGCAAGTTGGCTTCGCAGGTGGAACGGAGCTGGGCGAGAGATGTACGGTTGGTGGTCAAGCGGGCTTTGCCGGACACTTGAGCATTGGCAACGACGTCCATATCGGCGGGCAAGGACGTGTGTCAAGGGATGTTAGTGAGGCCGGCCATTACGCGTCCGGTACGTCACTGATGCCGGTCCGAGAATGGGCTCGTAATGCAGCGCGCTACGAGAAACTGAATGATATGGCTAAGCGCATAGATGCGCTGGAGAAATTACTGTCGGAAAAAGACGGTAAAACCTGATAGGAACGAGCACGTTATGATGGACATCGAGGGTATTAGAAAGCACTTACCTCACCGTTATCCCTTTCTGTTTGTAGATCGCGTGGTAGCCATTGAGCCTGGTGTCTCTATCGAGGCTTACAAAAATTTGAGTATCAACGAGCCTTATTTTGATGGGCACTTCCCGGGTAACCCAGTCTTTCCGGGTGTGCTTCTTGTTGAGGCAATGGCGCAAGCGGCGGGGATACTGGGCTTTGTGACGATGGGTAAGACGCCGGAAGATGGCTCGATTTACTACTTGGTTGGTACAGACAAATTGCGCTTCAAGCGTCCGTGTGTGCCGGGCGACTGTGTCAAATTGGAGGCGTCGATCGTTAGTGAAAAGCGCGGTATCTGGAAGTTTGACGTGCGTGCGTCCGTAGACGGGCAGACAGCGGCCTCAGCCACTATTTTGTGTGCTGACCGATAAGCGATGATCCACCCGACAGCCATAGTTGACCCGCAAGCCGATCTCCACTCATCGGTCAGCGTTGGACCCTATTCCATCATTGGTCCTGGTGTCGTCGTGGGTGCAGACACGATTATCGAATCGCACGTCGTTATCAAGGGTCCCACCACGATTGGTGCTCGCAATCATATTTTCCAGTTTAGCTCGATTGGTGAAGCAACCCCTGACTTGAAGTACCGGGGTGAGCCGACGACATTAACAATTGGGGATGATAATGTGATTCGTGAGAGCGTCACGATACATCGTGGCACTGTGCAAGATCGCGGCGATACTTTTGTTGGTAACAGCAACCTGATCATGTGTTACGTACACATCGGCCATGACAGCGTTGTGAGAAATAACACAATTCTCGTTAATAATACGGCACTGGCTGGCCATGTGATCGTGGATGACTGGGCGATTCTGTCTGGCTACACGCTGGTTCATCAATTCTGCAAAATAGGCGCGCACAGCTTCAGTGGCATGGGTACGGCGATTGGTAAAGATGTGCCTGCCTATGTCACGGTAGCCGGGAGTCCGGCTGAGGCCAGAACCATTAATACTGAGGGCCTGCGGCGCAGGGGGTTCTCAGATGCCACACTATCTGAGCTCCGCCGCGCATTTAAACTGATCTATCGACAGGGTCTGACGCTTGACGTTGCAATGGAAAGACTTGACGCCATGTCGGGAGAGACGCCGGAAATTCTTCCGTTGGTCGAATCACTCAGGGCGTCTGAGCGCGGTATTGTCCGCTGATGTCAAATACGCCGCATTTGGGTGTCTTAGCAGGTGAAAAGAGTGGCGATATCCTCGCTGGGTCCGTGCTACGTGAGCTAAAGCTCCGTAATGAGTCTCTGAGAGTCACCGGTATTGGTGGCGAGGCAAGTGCTTTGCATGGGCTCGATAGTCTTTATGATATGGATAGGCTCGCTGTCTTTGGTTTTGTAGAGCCGCTCAAGCGACTTCCAGAGTTGTTGTCTATTCGCAGTGCTGTTCGGCGACATATGCTAACTGAGCAACCCGATGCCTTTTTGGGCGTCGATAGCCCTGATTTCAACCTAACACTAGAGCAACAATTGCGCGCTCGTGGCATTAAAACAGCGCATCTCGTTAGCCCGTCGGTTTGGGCATGGCGTCCTGGGCGAATCAAAAAGATAAAAAAAGCGGTGGACCTAATGCTCTGCTTACTGCCGTTTGAAAAGGACTTTTATGAGCAGCATGGTGTAGATGCGGTTTGTGTTGGTCACCCGCTGATCGAGGAGTTTTCAGCACTTCCGGATCAGGTAACGGCTAGAAATTATTTGGGGCTTCCGCAAGATACCCCGGTGCTGGCCTGCCTCCCTGGTAGTCGTGCGGGGGAAATAGAACACATTGGACCAACCTTTGCGCAGGTTATTATGCGGCTCCTTGCCTCAGACAAGGAGATGCGAGTCGTTTTACCCGCGGCATCGGAGGCGAGGATGGATCAAATTAACCGTCTCATGCCCATCGAGGACGATCGCTTTATCGTCATTGAGGGGCAGAGTCGCTTGGCGATGATGGCATCAGACGCGGTCCTGTGTGCTTCGGGAACTACCACCCTCGAAGCGATGCTGATCGGTAAGCCAATGACGATCGCTTATAAAATGGCATGGCTGTCGTGGCAAATCTTGAGCCGAATGGTTACCTCGCCCTATGTGGGACTGCCCAATGTTATCGCGGGCAGCGCGATTGCGCCTGAATTCTTGCAGGGTGATGCCAACGTAGAGAACCTCTACCGGTCGGTGCTGGAGAGTTTTTCAGGCAGTGGTGATCAACAGAAAGCGATTTTTGCCGAGCTCCGGCAAACGATTGGCGACGATTACGCTGTGCGCTCAGCCGATGCTCTCGAGGAACTTATGGCTATAGGCGAAATACAGTGATCGTCGCCGGCTGTGACGAAGTGGGGCGAGGCCCGCTTGCGGGGGACGTGGTCGCTGCAGCGGTGATCCTTGGCGATTATATTCCTGAAGGATTAGCGGACTCGAAAAAACTATCGGAGAAAAAAAGAGAGCGTTTGTTTCCCGAAATTCAGAATCACGCAGTTGCCTTCGGTGTTGGTCGCGCAAGTGTCAGTGAAATCGATGAACTCAATATTTTGAACGCGTCTTTGCTGGCCATGAAACGTGCTGTGGATGCGTTGAGCATAAGACCTGATCACGTGTTGGTGGACGGTAATAAACTACCAACGTGGGACTACAGCGCAGAGGCTGTGGTGGGCGGAGACGGCACTGTACCTGCAATCAGTGCAGCGTCGATACTGGCGAAGGTAACGCGCGATCAAGAGTTGATAGCGCTGGATGAAGAGTATCCTGAATATGGATTCGCCAAGCACAAGGGGTATCCGACAGCACAGCACATGGAGGCAATAAAGGCGCACGGTGTTTTGCCCATTCACCGACGAAGTTTTGGCCCAATTGCCCGTTTGCTGAAGCTCTGATTCGGGTTTTAATAGAGGTTATGGAACCCACATTTGTTCACCTTCGCGTGCATTCAGAGTTTTCGCTCACCGATGGTTTGGTGCGTGTTGGCCCGTTGATGAAATCAGTTGCGGCGGCGGGTATGCCCGCTGTTGCGATCACCGACCGAAACAATTTTTTCGGGCTCATAAAAGCCTACAAAGCGGCTGAGCGCGAGGGCGTGAAACTCATTATCGGTGCAGACTTTGACGTGCTCGAAGAGGACGAGCGACGCCATCAGGTGACATTCCTCGCGCAGTCCACTGAAGGATACAGGAACCTCACGGTTCTTATTTCGCGAGCTTATCAAGAAGGTCAGATTCTAGGCCGGCCACTACTTCGTCGCGACTGGATACAGGCAAAAAGTCAGGGCCTTATTGCACTGTCCGGAGGCAGGAATGGGGATGTCGGTCAGCACTTGATTGCAGGACGGACTCAGGAGGCAAAAACAGCGCTTCAGTGGTGGATGTCGTTGTTTCCCGATCGTTACTATTTAGAGCTGCAACGAACAGGCCGGGAGAACGAGGAAGACTACCTTCATTCAGCCGTCGAACTGGCCTCCCATGAAAACTGCCCTGTTGTTGCTACCAATGAGGTGTGTTTTCTCTCGCCTGATGAATACGACGCGCATGAAGCAAGGGTCTGTATTGGCGATGGTCGAACGCTCAATGATCCACGCCGCCCGCGACATTTCTCAGAGCAGCAGTATTTGCGTACTCCTGATGAGATGGCTGCCTTGTTTGAGGACATTCCTGAGGCGATCGAAAATACGTTTCACATCGCTGCGCGTTGTTCCACCGAAATTGAGCTGGGTAAAGCCTATCTACCGGATTTTCCAACGCCCGAGGGCGTGAGCATTGAGCAACACCTCGAAAATTTATCGAACGAGGGTTTGGATAAGCGCCTAGCGGTGTTGAACGTTGATGACGTTCAAGTGTACCGAGACCGTCTTAAATTCGAACTCGACATTATTAACCAAATGGGTTTTCCAGGTTATTTTCTCGTGGTCATGGACTTTATCCGCTGGGGCAAGGCCAACGGCATACCTGTGGGCCCAGGTCGTGGGTCAGGTGCCGGGTCGCTGGTTGCGTATGCGTTAGAGATCACTGACTTAGACCCAATCGAATACGACCTGCTTTTCGAGAGATTCTTGAATCCTCAACGGGTCTCAATGCCTGACTTCGATGTCGATTTCTGCATGGATCGTAGAGACGAAGTCATCGAGTATGTTGCGGAAACCTACGGTCGTAACGCGGTCTCACAGATTATTACGTTTGGAACGATGGCGGCAAAAGCTGTCGTTAGAGACGTTGCCCGAGTCCAAGACAAGCCGTACGCCCTTGCGGATAAGATGTCTAAACTCATTCCTTTCGAAGTTGGGATGACGCTAGAGAAAGCACTCGAGCAGGAAGAACAGCTGGTTAACCTTCTTAACGAGGACAGTGCCGCACAAGAAATCTGGGATATGGCCGTTCAGCTTGAGGGCCTTACGCGAAATGCCGGCAAACACGCAGGTGGTGTGGTTATTGCCCCCTCTCAACTGACTGACTTTTCGCCGCTTTTTTGCGATGAAGAGGGCCATGGACTGGTCACTCAATACGATAAAAACGACGTCGAAGACGCGGGTCTCGTCAAGTTTGACTTCCTTGGCCTCAGAACACTTACGATCATCGATTGGGCTGTTGCGATGATTAACGAGCGCGACGATATCGAAGAGCCAGTCGATATCAATCACATACCGCTTGATGATGGTGCCGTATATAGCCTCCTGCAAAGTGCGGAAACAACCGCGGTTTTCCAGCTTGAAAGCCGGGGCATGAAGGAGCTGATAAAGAGTCTTCGCCCGGACTGCTTTGAAGACATCATCGCCTTGGTAGCCCTGTTCCGTCCGGGGCCCCTTCAGTCAGGTATGGTCGAGAACTTTATTGATCGAAAACACGGTCGAGAGCAGGTCTCCTATCCAGATGCGCAGTACCAACATGAGTGGTTGCAACCCATCCTAGAGCCCACCTACGGCATCATCTTATATCAGGAGCAGGTGATGCAGATCGCTCAGGAACTCGCGGGTTACACCTTGGGTGGGGCGGACCTCTTACGCCGAGCCATGGGTAAGAAAAAGCCCGAGGAAATGGCGAAGCAGCGTTCGGTTTTTGAGGAGGGCGCGAAGGGTAAAGGTGTTGACCCGACGCTCGCCATGAAGATTTTTGACCTTGTGGAGAAGTTTGCAGGCTATGGCTTCAACAAGTCGCACTCCGCTGCCTATGCACTGGTTAGCTATCAAACAGCGTGGTTAAAGCGACACTATCCCGCTGAGTTTATGGCGGCCGTGATGAGCTCTGAGATAGATAACACTGACAAGCTGCTGAGCTTGCGCGATGAGTGCAAGCGTATGGGCCTAACAGTGAAAGCGCCCAATATTCTAGAAGGTAAGCACCATTTTTCTGTCAATCGAGAAGGCCAGATCATCTATGGGCTGGGTGGTATCAAAGGGCTTGGCGAGGGGCCCATCGGCGATTTGCTCGAGGCGCGTGGCGAATCACCGTTCAGTGACCTCTTTGATATGTGCAGCAGGACAGATCCTCGGAAAGTTAATCGCCGCGCCATTGAGGCGTTGATCAAGAGCGGGGCTCTCGATGAACTCGGTGCAGAGCGCTCGGTGTTAATGTCGGCATTGGACGATGCGCTGCGAGCCGCTGAGCAGTCTGCGGCGAATGAAGCAGCTGGTATGGGTGACTTGTTCGGCGAGGTTGTTCCATCTGCGGGTAATGGCGACCCCTATCGAGATCATCGGCGTGCGCG
>CAJXZI010000080.1 GCA_913063005.1 uncultured Halieaceae bacterium
CCCAGCAGGGTCAGCGCAAAATCGACGCCTAAGCCGAGAGCCAAGCAGGGCAATATACGCTTTGTCACATTCGAGTCGCTAGTCTATGATCGACGGCAACAGATAGAGCACACAAAGGAAAGCACCATGAGCGAGTTTGCAAAAAAACCAAGTGCGCTGCTGGTGGTGTCTGATGACTATCTCGCCAAGCAGCTCACGGCCTCGTTGCATATTCTTGGATATAAGACAGTACGCGCGGCACTCGCACGCGACTGTTATTCAGTATGGTCTTCACCGGAGCGATTCTCGATTTGCTTAATCGATCAACACCTCGCAGACCAGCCTGGACAAGTGCTTGCCAAATATCTTGCAGAGAATCGCGCACAAAATGTAGTGCTGTTCGGGAAGCTTGATAATGCAGAAAGTCGGCTGAGTCTCTATCAGGCGGGCGTATCACTTATCCTTCGAGAACCCGACGGGACTGCAGAAATTGTTGCGGCGATTTCTGCAATGGCAACGCCAAGAGAGATACCGGTCACTAAAAAAGCATCAGTGGTCTCTTTCCCCTCAAAAGCCTCAAGTGGAAACGTTCCTTGGCAGGTAAAAGCGCTGCAGCGTGAACTTGTAGCGCCAAGTGGTCAGGTCGTTGCACTAACGCGTAATGAGGTGAAAGTCTGCCTAGCGCTGGCCGATTCATCGAATGAGCCTACTAACCGCGAGGCACTCACACGCGCCCTTTACGGACGCTTCGATTCTTCAGCCAACCGTGCCCTTGATGCCGTTATCAAAAGGCTGCGGCAAAAAATCGTCGCGAACGTAAGCGCAATTGACCCGATCACCACCCACTACGGAGAAGGGCATCGCTTTACAGCACCCATTATAGCGGTCAGCTGACAACCGCTAGCTTTGGTTCAGCGTAGTCGGCATCATTAATTTCGATAAGCAGTCCTTGCAAGCGGCACCACCGCTCAAAGTGACTTGGGTCTTTGGCATACTTGCCCGCGACACCTTCGTCGCTCGCCTCATAGCCGGAGTTTTGAAGCAATACAGACGCTACATCCAAGGTATTACCACGAGCGTCAGCTCTCATATTATGTGAAATCACGCTGTCCTCCAGACCAAAAAAATGAATTGTTTGCTGCCCGCGCGGGCAGGAATAAAACTGAGGTAAAAAGCAGGCTTTTGCGACGGGTGTCAGCGCGTTTACTATTTATGCGAGCACCTTTGGTGCCGCGGGTATCGTGCGACTTTTTATCGCGGCTGATATCTCTCCCACTAATCACCCTAGGCGGTTTTCGATCGCTGGACTTGCACATTACAGGCACCTTCCCTCTAGCTCTCTTTCTCCCTCGAGCCTTAAACCTAACAAGTGAAGGTTGCGGAGTCTCTCTTTATTTGCATTTTAATTTGCAAATTGCGAAATAGATCTCAAAATGAAAATCTAGCGGCGAATAAACCGGAGAGAATGCTCCTGGCCTGCGCCTGATTGAAGTGGCTTGGATGTCAATTCGGCACCAAGCCCAGAGACAATATTAGTTAGGAGCGCAACGGCTGCGTGATCACCGTCATCCTTTGCAGACCAGCTAATACCCGTATCGCGGCATCGAACGTAAAGTTCTGGCTGCCCTTGCATGGAGTTTTCGACCCAAACTGAGAGCTCTATAAAGCCCTCATCGGTAAAGCTTTGAGAGGCATTAATCAGAGCCAGCGCTGCTGACTCAATCCAATATTGCGAGCCCGGGAGCGTTTCAGGCAACTCATCGTCTGCCAACAAACGACATTCGATACCCTCATCATCAGCAACCCTTACCAGTTCACGTCTGACGCTTTGGCAAAGTGCTTTGGTATAGAGGGTACCTTCGTTGACTCGCGCGGGCAGATCACCTCGTCCAGCCGCATCTGCCATAAACTGCGCATCTAGACTTAACCGAAGCTGGCCAATTTCAGACAATGCAATATTGAGATACCGACGCTCCTCGGTATCGATGCCATCTGCACGCTTAACACGTCTCGCCAACTTACTAACTTGCGCTAAGTTATCGATGACCATGGTGTGCAAGGCCGCTGTGAGCTCGTCTTTACTATCGAGTAAATCCCGGTAAGACCTCAGCTCACGCTCAGACTCTCCTAAACGACGCCTGAAAAAAACCGCGATCAACCAAGCAAACCCGGTGGCAATAAGCGTAACGAGGAGCTCGGTGTAGGCGAACGAGGGACGGCCACCTTCAAACTCCTGAATGTAGGCCTCTGTCGGTGCAATGGATACGCGCGCCCCGAACTTTTCTGAGACGATGATATCCTTTGAGTCGAGGGCTTCGGCGGGACAAGGCCTTTCGCCCACACCTGCAGAGTAATACATCAAGCAAGCATTTGAATCAGGTGCGACGTGGGTCGATCTGAGCGCCGGAATTGGCCCCAGCTCACGCAAAAATGCGTCCGTAGCGCGCTGAATGTCCAAAGCATTCACCTTAACGATAAAGACCAACTTCTCGTCAAGATTGGGGATGGTTATCAATATCCGCCTAATAACGAGGGCACCTTGGGACGTGTAAGACAAATCATTATCTTTAGAGGCACGATAGGCAATTTGATCAATGAAGGGGGGTGTCAACCCCACATCAAAGCCCTCGAGCATCGGGTGGTTTGATATCTCTTTGCCAACTAGCTCGCGGCGGGGAAAGGCGTATTCCACATAAACATCGTCACCATCTGTCGCAGAGCCAACGATGAGATGAAGATGCTGCATCGAGAGTCGCTCACCGTAGGAGTTGATCAAAGTATCTGTTGCTGCGTCGCTAAGGATATCAACACCGGCAAAAGACCTAGCGCTCAACAGTGAGAGCAACTCATCAAGGTCTTTAAGCGCCGCTTCAACGGTGAGGTCACGGATCATTAATCTTAGTGACGCGTCCGCCTGTAAGCGCTCCTGAAAACGCGCGTCGTAAAGCGCTTGCGCTCGGTCATTAGCAGCATCCACCGAAATAAGCCCCACCACCAGAGCGACAACTGGCAGCAAAAAGACCGCACTGGATGGCATTTGCGTAAAAAACTTCATGAGTAGTGATGATCCTCGACAACGAGAATGGCGCACGCCTGCTAAGATAAAACGTCAGGTAACAGAATATAGACTTTATCGAGCGGGACAACTTAAGGAGAGCTGATGGCTTTTAAATGGCTCACACGACTTATTCCAGAGGCCTCTGAGCCGGGTAAGGGCTCATCTGACCTCAGTCGCGCAATCGCAGTCTTGATGCTAGAGGTCGCTCAAAGTGACTTCGAAGAGACTGAGGAAGAGACCAGCACCCTGTTAGCAGGCTTGATTGAGCATGTGGGCGAGAGCGAGCAGAGGCCGCAGGACTTGCTTGCGGCCGCTCGTTCCGACAAAGCCAAGTCTGCCGGCCTATATGAGTTTACTCGACTTGCCTGCACGGAGATGAGCATGGCCGAGCGATGTATTCTCGTTGAGCAGCTTTGGCGCATTGCCTATGCCGATGGCGTTATCGATAAATACGAAGAGGCCGCAATTCGTAAAGTATCCGAGCTGTTATACGTGCCTCATTCAGACTTCATCAAAGCAAAACTGACCGCCGCGGGCGCAGCGAACAACACCCCCTAACCGCGTCAAATAATATGCAATCCAGTGCCATGCTCTCTGATTGCGGTCGCTATCGATACGTTCTCAGCCGCCGTTGGGCGGATGGCGACGAATGCGTGTTCGTCGGCCTCAACCCTTCAACGGCCGATAGCGCTAAAAATGACGCGACAGTCCGAAAGTGCATGCAATTTGCCGATTCCTGGGGATTCGCCGGCATAAATATGGTGAATTTGTATGCGCGGCGATGTCGTTACCCGCAAGCGCTCACAACAAGCAAAGACCCGGTTGGGCCCGAGAATGATATCTGGCTAGCACGTGTTATTTGCGACGCACCTTTGGTGGTTGCAATGTGGGGGAATCACGGCGCCCGCGTTTACGGTGATGGCGTGCGCAGAGACCGCTGTGCAATGAACTTGCGTGATGATTGGCACTGTTTCGGTCAAACAACACGGGGCGCACCCAAGCATCCCCTATATCTTCCAAAATCAACCCCGCTTCAGCGCTTCTCGCCATAAACCTCCAGCAGGCTTAAAGGATCGCTAGGCGGATTGAGATAGGGCAGCGACGAAGAAAAAAGTAGACGCACGTGAGGCAAGGCGCAGCCCGAACCAATGGCTTATATGAGCGCTACTTTTGCAACACCTTTTACAGCACCGCGGTTTCCCATAAGCTCGGGTGAGAGTGTGGAATTCTGAGAGCAACGAGTTCAACGCCTCGCATAATAAAGAGATAAAGAGATAAAGAGATAAAGAGATGGCTTACCAATTCATTACCCTCGAAACATCAAATCGCATTAGCGTTCTTACCCTCAACAGACCCAACGCGAATAACGCATTGAACCGCGCGCTCACCCTTGAACTTATCGATGCTATAAACGCTGCAGATGCGTCCGAAGAGACTGCTGTGATTGTTATCACCGGCGCGGGAAAGGCGTTTTGTGCTGGCGTGGACCTATCAGAACTCAATGAGGACAGCTGTGTATTAACCGACGAATGGTTGGGAACAGAGTCACCGCTCTCAGTCGCAATGCGCACCTGTAAAAAACCCATTATTGGGGCGGTAAATGGTGCCGCCGTCACGGGTGGCTTCGAACTTGCCCTGGGCTGTGATTTTTTATATGCGAGCGAGAACGCACGATTCGCCGATACACATGTCCGCGTGGGAATACTTCCCGGATGGGGGCTGTCACAAAAGCTCTCACGTATTATTGGCTTAGGCAGAGCCAAAGAGCTTAGCCTGTCGGGCAACTTCATTTCGGCTCAAGAAGCTTTCCGACTTGGGTTGGTTAACAAAATCTGCTCATCCGATGAACTCATCCCAGACGCCATTACCACAGCCCAGCAAATTGCGGAGTCAGAACTGACAATGGTCATGGCGTATAAGGCACTTATCGATGATGGCTATGACAGCGCATTTGGTGAGGCGCTGAAGCTTGAAGACGAGCGCTCCACGCGCTGGGCTCAAGACGTGGACTACAGTGTCATGGCTGAGCGTCTTGCTCAGCTGCGCTCAAGAGCAAGCAAACAACGCTAGCGTATGACGAATACCATCAGAAAAATAACAATCAAGGCTACTAACTCAATACGAAGATAACGCTCTAGCCACTTTCGCCACATCATTACGCGCTCGCCTCGCTGACTCAACTATCGACTCTCGGTGCACTATGGCAAATTGAGGCAAAAATGTAACGTAATCCACCTGCTAATTCTCACCAGGCTATACTAGCCGCCCTGCGAGCTAGAGAGCTCCAGACTAACTAGTGAGCAAACGCCCATGAGTAATCAAAACAGCCAGCCCCGCCCACTTCCCTGCCGAGGTTGCACAGAACAGTGCCCCAATAGGGAGAAATGTCTCGGCGCACCCTGGCGAAAACAGATGTTGGAAGGCGACGATGTGCGGCTAGGCAAAGCAACATCGAAGAGTGGAAAAGCCTGACAGCCCTCCATAAGTTCGACATTGGACGACTAAATGATAGCGGTTGTTAATAAACACCCGCCATTCGTGCGAGTAACTGACTCAAAAGGGAAAAACCTGTCACTACCGATATCAAGAGCACGACTAGCAAAATAGGGCGAAAGGGCTTTTTGTCAGTCGAGTTCACACCGGTGGATATAACGTGATCAACCCGCGCCTGATCTTCAGCCCTCAATACGGGTTCGTTTTTATCCAAGTCCTTTCTTACTTCATCGCTCATCTTCATATCCAATCTAGGGAGCCATCTCTGGCGCTGAAAACCTGGTAACACTTAGCATCCGAGAATCAAAATGACTGAAAGACGGCAGCATACGGTAAGTTTAACAGGTCATTGATCATCATTAGATGCCTGTGGGCATTACTCAATCCTGTGAATAGGGAACGGTGGGGAACAAGGTCTCAACGAGCACTTAATTATGCGATCCGACCAGGCCCACCATTATCTAAATCGGATACTCACGACCGTTCTACAGCCGCGCTGCGCGCTGTGCGATGAGAATCACCGACTTCCAGACAGGCTTTGTCCCGCATGCAAGATATCCATCGCGTCTGCCGAGCGAGAGCGGTTTGAAGATTCCCTACGCACCAGTGCAGCAATTCCGCGTCAGCGACAAGCGGTTTCATCAGTAGTCCGCTCATCACGAGCCGGCGCAGAACGTCAAGGCCAAGGCCAAAACTTAGCCATACTGGACACAGTTATCTCAGCCTTTAACTATCAAAGCGCAGTACCGGAACTCATCACCCGCTGGAAGTATCAAGGGATGATAGAACTCACTGATTATATGGCTGCACTTGTTACCGAGCTTATTGCCAAGGGGAAGCTGTCGATGCCTGACTACAATTTAGTCACAGTGATTCCGAGCCATTGGCGGCGCAGACTTGCTCGAGGTTTCGATCCAGTCTGGCTTATGGCGAATGCTTTAGCTAGGAAAGGTGTGATAGAAACACCGGTTTCAACGCTCAAACAATCCAGAGGGATGCCCTACCAGCACTTAAAACGCCTCGATGCACGGCACATCGACCCAGATCATTTCCGAGTAACGGAGAGAGTGCTTGGGAAAAAGATTCTGATCGTAGACGACGTTATCACGAGCGGAGCAACACTGAATGCGGCTGCCGTCGCATTAAAAAAGGCCGGTGCTCAGTCAATCAGCGGATTTACCTTTGCAACAGCCAATACGAAATCTATTGCTCGCGACGAAATCGCGGAAAAATAGCGCTGAGCAGCCATCGCCAGGTGGTGTTTTCTGCCAGAAGGGTCTCATCGAGCGAGCGAAAATACGCCATGGTTTCCGTGGGGTCACGGAACATATCTTCTCGAGTATACCTTTGGGTTGACTCGTCGAGCTCGCGTACGACGACCGCTGGGTTACCGGCGACGATGACGTTCGCCGGCACGTCCTTCGTGACCACAGAACTGGCCGCTACGATGCTGTTATCGCCAATCGTCACACCCTTGAGAACAGTGGAACGATCGCCGAGCCATACGTTATCGCCTAACCGAACCGGCTTTGCCTTTTCATCGCGATTGATCCTGTCGTAAAGCCCGTGCCAGTCGGAGTCTGTGATGTAGCTTCCGTGCGCCATCATGCAGCCATTACCCAGAACGATCTCATCACTCGCAGAAATCCGCGCGCCGGGACTCATCAAACAGGCGTCACCAATTTCAACACGACCTTCCCCGAAATTACGCCCCCAGACACCAATCTGTACGGGATGGTGCATCTCGCCAATGGCTGTAAACGAATGTCCAATACGTATATTGGGGCCTGATATGATGACGAACCAAGGAGACATGATGGTAGCGTGCGGACCAAGAGCCTCGCACCTTGGCGCTAAAAACCACCATATCCAAAACGCTCTAACACGAAGGTATAGACGCTTGACCCAGAACGGCCGCAAATCTCGCCTCATGACAGTCCCTACCGCTGAAAATCTGAGGCCATCATGTCAGCACGGTGGAGTGACATCAATTGGCAGGGTGATTGCAAATCGTGGTGACTCAGCAAATGAAGCATAAACCGATATCGAGTGTTCACTCGAATCAGAGTGATATCCACGAAGACCTTTTTGTAAGCGTTAAAAAACACCTACGGAGCACATGGCAAGAGCCCATTCCTGAACACACGCGCAGCGCCGCTGACAAGATCATTGCTTTGGCAAATGCGCATACAGGTCCTCTCATCTTGGACTCATTTTGCGGGACCGGTATGAGCACTGCGAAGCTTGCAGCGTTATATCCAGAGGCGCTGGTGATAGGCATCGACAAATCTCAAGATCGGCTCACAAAGCATGTGGCAGGCGATACCGATAACTATCGCCTCATCAGAGCGAGTTGCGAACATACCTGGGCAGCGTTGACGCAAGCGGGGATAAGGTGTCATCGGCATTATTTGCTGTATCCCAATCCTTGGCCAAAAAAGTCACACCTAAAACGGCGTATTCATGG
>CAJXZI010000081.1 GCA_913063005.1 uncultured Halieaceae bacterium
CGAATAACGCTGTGGGCTGCCCTATCCGCGCAAGCTAGTGCGATGATTTTGTTTGCATCAGCCGACTCTCTGACCAGCTTCGCCATCACTGCCGTCATTTTCGGGTTTGGTTACGCCGCGCTTTCCTCAATGCGCACGTTCGCCCGCGCACAGGCGTTTGGTATGAAGTCGCTGGGTTCGGCTAATGGCTTGTTGAGCTGGATAGAACTGCCATTCGCAGCACTGGCCTCCCCAATCGCTGGCTTTGTCTTTGATGCCACAGGCAGTTACGACGGCGCATTCTTTGTGTTCGCCGGCTTTCTGATGTTTGGGTGTTTGGGCCCGCTGATGTTGCCGAAAAAAATCACGACCGGATAATTGACGCAAGTTACAAGTAAGGCAGAAATCTGGCCCCAGACTTCCTATTGTAAGGTGTCGAAGTGCGCTTCCATGGCGGCCAACACGACCGAAGGGTCCGAGCGACGCTGGTAGTTTTCCGAGAGATCGCGCCACAACACCGTACCATCACGACCAATCAACAGAGTGGCTGGCACGGGTAATGCTTTTGCGCTCTCGCTAGGTGGTGCGGAGTGAACACCTTGGTTGCGCAAACCAAACGCGTCCGTCACGACCAAGCTTTGATCAGACAACATAGTTGCCTGTAAGCCGTGCAAATGGCGCCGGTCAGCGATGACCTCAGGCAAATCCACGCTCACGGTGACAACTTTGACACCACGCTTATCAAATTCCGGTCTTAATTCTTCCATTCGACGCAACTCGCCGATGCAGTAGGGTCACCAATGGGCCCTGAAGAATTTAATGAGAACGAGATGACCACTCAGCGACCGGGAATCAAACTCAACGCCGCTGTCGTCGATCGATGCGAAGCGAGGAATGGTGTCTCCGACCTCAATCGCGGCATCACGAGCAACCACCTGCTCGCTAATCATCATGGTGTAAGGGAAAAATAGTCCAACCGCAATTGCGAACAAGGGCGGCAACGTACCCAGCCAACTCGTGCGCTTAACAAAGGCGGCGACGCCCAGAACAACACACCCCAAGAACACGACAACAAAAGCCGTTCTGTCCTCAGGTAATGCAACGTTACCCGTCAGATGAAACCAATACCAAGCCGTAAGCGCAGCCACTGCCGCCGCTAAAAGTCCGATTTTTGTGCCTAATCGCATATTGCCCATATTTCGACGCTACCGAAAACCAATCTGGTTGGCCAGCGATTTGTACTTTAAGGATCATTTCGCTTGCTCACCTCCCTCTCGCATCACCATGAACCTCTGTAAATCTCCTTTTAAGGTCATTTACATCGGCGCCAAAATCCGCGTCTTCGATTACCGAAACGCGCTAAGCTAGCTGCATGTTTAGCCCAATCGACTGGACCATTGTCGGTCTCTACATCTTTATCACCACGTGGATTGGTCACCGACTAAAAGGTCGGCAGGAGTCAACACGTGATTTCTTTTTGGGCGGTCGAGAGATCCCCTGGTATGCCGTCAGCGCCTCAATCGTAGCGACGACCATTAGCGCCGTAACGTTTATCGGCGTTCCTGCGATCGCCTTCGCAGCGGGTGGCAACTTTACTTATCTTCAACTTGCACTGGGCGGCATCATCGCGCGACTTCTGATAGCGCGGTATCTTTTACCCCGTTACTACGAGCGTGAGTACTACAGTCCCTACGATTTTATGAGCGATCGATTAGGACCGGTGGTAGGCCGGGTCACTGCCGGTCTCTTCATGGTGGGGGGCGTATTGGGACAGAGCGTTCGTGTCTATGCCACTGCCTTGGTCATCGAATTACTCACTGGCTGGAGCATGGGACAAAGCATCCTCGTCATCACCGCCTTTGCCATCTTGTGGACATGGATGGGTGGTGTGGCTGCTGTGATTTGGACCGACGTTGTTCAATTCTTCGTGCTGCTGCTTGGCGCGATCTGCGCGCTTTTTGTCATTGTCGCAACACTGCCCGAGGGTTGGAGTACTCTGCAAACCAGTGGATCAGCCGCGGGTAAATTTGAGCTTCTGGATTTCACCAGCGACCCGCGAGTTGCCTTTACCTTCTGGGCAGCACTGATTGCGCTGCCCTTTCAAGGTGTTGCGGTGTACGGTACCGATCACTTATTCACCCAGCGGCTAATGTGCTGCCGAAATGGCTTTGAAGCGAGAAAAGCACTCCTTTGGAGCATTGTCGGCGAGTGCATACCGGCACTGATGCTTCTGGTCGGCGTTGGCTTATTCGCTTTTTACAATCTCTATCCACTGGAGCCCTCGCTCGCCGCGCTTGTTGAGGATAAAGGCGATAGGATTTTCCCAGTCTTCATCCTGAGCGAGATGCCAGTGGGCATAAAAGGCCTGCTGATTGCAGGCATTCTAAGTGCAGCTATCTCAAGTCTCGACTCAATCCTGGCGGCACTGTCTCAGATTTCAGTGACGATGTTTTATCGCCCTTTTATCAGACCCGAGCAGGCTGAGGCCCATTACCTCTCAGTCTCAAAAGCTCTTGTGATTTTTTGGGGACTGCTACTAGCAGTGACTGCTTGGCAGCTCTCGCAGTCAAAGGGTGACCTTATTACTCTCGCCTTCTCCTTAACCACCTACACTCTTGGTCCTATGCTCGGGCTCTTTATCCTGAGCCTCTTGAGCAAACGGCTGCGCATCGGCGGTATTGCACCTGCCGTGGTTATCAGCGTCTTGACCGTACTCTTATTGAACGAACCAGAGGTATTCACAGCAGTCATCGATCATGGTCACACCTCTCCACTACTAGCATGGCCGTGGCTATTTCCTATTGGAACGCTTGTTTGTGTTGCGTTGGCGATTAGAGGGAGGAAAGACGACGCGAGCAGCGCTTGATATCACCACTTCTTCCTAACTCTTTCCTAACTCTGCTTGAAGTAAAAATGTATTTGTTAGCGATGATCTCTGGCGATAAAAAGATGTAACCCTCAATATCTGATCAAGGACACAGTAAATTGACCAGCTTCTAGCGAATCCCTGTCATCGACCTCGCTGACCACTCCCGCTAGACTCACGCTCTTATCAAACAGGATGATCAAACCGCCTTATGTACATCACATCTCCCGAGTCGAATCTCACTGGAACGAGTTTTATCGAAGACGCTGAAAACTCAACACCCCTCGAGCTCGTAAAGACTGCAGATTTTGAGACCCGCCAGTCGTCTCTTGATGACTATCAGAAAGCGTCGCTGCAGCGACAAAGCTTCACGGCTGCCAGAGGACAAATCGCATGGCTCAAGTGCGGCGAGACATTTAAGGTGCTTGTGGGTTGGGATGGAAACGATGACCTAGCCACGCTGGGTGGACTGCCCATGACCCTCGCTGAGGGTGACTATCACCTTGAGAGTTCGATATCTGATCTTCAACTCATCGGTTGGGGCATGGGAAGCTACCAATTCAATCGCTATAAAAAAGCGACTCGAGCCCCTGCTAGGCTTGTCATGCCGTCAACAGCCAATGCGACACGGGTGATCAATAGCATCAGAGCCGTTGCGCTCTGCCGCGATCTCATCAACACACCTGCTCAGGATATGGCGCCGTCGCACCTTGAGGCTGAATCACGCGAGATGGCTGAGTGCTTCGGTGCCAGCATCAATGTCACTGTGGGCGATGCCTTGCTAGACGCCGGCTGCGGCGCTATTCACGCCGTGGGACGCGCTGCAGAGGATGCGCCTCGGCTTATCGATCTCACTTGGGGAGACGAGAACGCCCCTAAAATCACCATCGTTGGTAAAGGCGTCACCTTTGACAGCGGGGGTTTGGATATCAAACCCGGTTCTGCCATGCGCATGATGAAAAAGGATATGGGCGGTGCTGCAAATGCGATGGGTCTTGCTTATCTAATAATGGCTGAAAAGCTACCCGTTCGACTGCGTCTACTTGTACCAGCGGCCGAAAATGCAATCTCAGGTAACTCCTTCCGCCCAGGCGATATTTTGCACACCCACAAAGGGCTTACGGTGGAGATCGACAACACCGACGCTGAAGGTCGACTGCTGCTGTGTGATGCGCTGTCTATCGCCGCAGAAGAGAAACCGGAGGCCATTTTTGACTTCGCCACATTAACGGGTTCTGCACGTTCTGCCGTGGGAGCCGAACTCTCAGCTATGTTCTGTAACGACGACACACTTGCGGATGCTGTCTATCAAGCGGGTCGCAATGCAGACGATGCGGTGTGGCGCATGCCGCTTCACGGTGACTACAACCACATGCTCAATTCGAAGGTTGCCGACGTGGTGAACTGTGCACCCTCGCCCTATGCCGGTGCGATCACCGCTGCGCTCTTTTTGGAGCGCTTTGTGGAGAAAACGCCCTGGATGCACTTCGACATAAACGCCTTCAATGTCCGAAACCGACCCGGACATCCCGAAGGAGGCGAGGCCATGGCACTGCGAGCAGTTTTCGACTATCTAAACGGAAGCTATGCCTAAGGCTCATTTCTTTCCGGTATGCCCCGGCAAGAAACCCAACAACGCTCAATGATAGGTCAGGGTCTACAACTCAGGGTCGCATTGCCCATGTATGAAGTAGGACATGACACCAGAATACGGCATATTGGGGTAGAATCCCGGCCCGTAACGTATAGAATGCGCGGGCGACAACGTGTTGGCTCCAATGAGCCGTTGACGAAACGGCACGTCGTGTTAGGAGTTTGAGAGCGGTAATTGACCACCAAATAGCGTGTTCAAATGTGCCATCGAGTGAACCATAACCGGCCTGTTGATGTACGCATGGCACTAGGCGCAATCCAACAGCGCATTGCGCCACGGAAAAATGGGAGCTTTGGGCAGTTAAGCCTTTAGTAAACACAAACGGCACGAGAGCACATGTAGAGCGTGTACTCCGCTGCCTCACTTAAATTAGCGAAACTGTAAATGAACTCTGACGCTCTTCCTGACATTACCAGTGAAGCACTTGCCCAACGTGGTCTACCACTGCAATGGGTAGGTATGGAGCAGTTGGATCTTCCCGTGTCTGTCACACTCGAAGACGGCAGTACCACGCGAGTACCCGCTAAAGCTAATGTGTTCGTGAGTCTTGATGACACCACGAGTAAGGGCATCCACATGTCTCGACTCCATGGGCTTGTCCAGAAACTGGGTCGTGAAGTGTGCAGCAGAGAGACACTCGAGCGCTTTCTAGCAGATTGCGTAGAGTCCCAAGCAGGTATCAGCACCAACGCAAAGGTTGAACTAAATTTTGAGTTGCTGCTCGAAAAGCCAGCGCTACTCAGTGGTGAGATCGGCTACCAAGCCTATCCCGTTTCGGTAGTGGGAACCGCCGTAGACGGCACGTGCATTTACGAACTCGGGCTGACGGTACCCTACTCAAGCACCTGCCCTTGCTCAGCGTCGCTGGCACGCCAGCTCTTTGCAAATGCGGTCGATGAGCAGTTCGAGGGCGATGTCATCGATAAGGCGAGCCTGCTCGAGTGGATGCAGTCTGAAGCCGGAAGTGTTGCAACGCCGCACGCACAGCGGTCTTACGCCTACGTAAAGCTAATCTCGGAAGCGTCGACATGGCCGTCGTTTGATTCGCTGATTCGTAATATCGAAAGCGTGATTGGGACACCTGTTCAAACTGCAGTAAAGCGTGTCGACGAGCAGGAGTTTGCGAAACTCAACGCGCAAAACTTAATGTTTTGCGAGGATGCAGCAAGGCGAGTCAAGCAGTCGTTAGAAGCGATGCCCGACGTCGTAGATTACTGGCTGAAAGTTGATCACCAAGAAAGCCTACACGCGCACAATGCGGTAGCAATTGATCGCAAGCACTCTGCGTAAATCGCTAGCTCCAGAAGCGCCTGCTAAAGCCAGCACAATCACACATCGCCAGCTGTAGGCGCTGTCGGCAACCCATCAACTCTGCGAGTTCTATTATAGCGATCGCTACTTTACCGGAATTCGTGCAATGCCGATCCCAAAGCCATTTCTAGCGGTTGTAAGTGCTCAGCATAATGCTGCCACTGTTCCATACCTGACTTATAGATAGGCTGACGCACTTGCTCCGCGCTCGGTGTTCTTACTGCGCGCTCGGTCTCGTGAAAATCAACACAGGCCTGCTCGAAGGGTAAATCGCAATAGTCAAGCATCCGACGCACTTGGCCTTCGAGGTCTTCGATCACATCTTCGTGTTGAACACGGAGAATTCGACCGGGGAGAACGCGCTCCCAATGCTGCATGACATCAACATAGGCACGGTAATACCGACCGATTTCATCAAGCCCGTAGGTAAATTCTTGTCCTTCGGCAAACAACTGTTTATAGCCACTAAAGCAACACGCCATGGGGTGCCTGCGGGCGTCAATGATCTTTGCTTTGGGGAGAATCAGCTGAATAAGCGGGATGTGGCGAAAGTTGTTCGGCATCTTGTCGACAAAAAAGACACCATCACCACGATGATGTTGCGTGTCTTTGATGAATTGCTCCCCTAGTTCTTGGGTTTGCTTCGCCGACAGATCGGTCAAGATAGCAGGGTACGGCGCTGCCGCTCCACGACGCTTCAGCCCATTGAGACGGTTAGCCGTTCCAATGATGTTTGCCAGCTCCATGGTGCCGTCAACGACACTGTGAGACGCCAGAATCTGCTCTATTAGAGTCGATCCAGCCCTGGGCAGACCGACGACAAAAATAGGCGCTTCGCTGTCACATCCGTGATTGCCTCGGGAATCAAAAAATGCTCCGTCAAACAGCGTTTTTTGCATTTCCAGCTCGGCTTCTAAGGTCTCCGAGCGATAGCCGCTATCGTCTCGTTTTAAACGATTGCCTTTCTCGTAGTAATCAAAAGACCGGTTGAAATCCTTCCTGTCTTCCAGCGCTTTCCCTAGGGCAAAACACAGGTGATATTGATTCTCCAAGCCGATTGACGCAGATGCCTCCTGACTTGCCATTCGCTCAATCTCGGCATCCGAGAATCGATACGTTTTTAGATTGGCTAAACTCCAGTAAGCGTCACCGTAATCGGCTTGTGCTTCATACGCCCGCTGGTAGGACAATACAGCCTCTTCTGAGCGACCACAGGTTTTCAGCGCATGTCCGCGTGACGTAAGCACCTGCGCCAAGTCACCTTGGCGACTGAGCACCTCGTCATAGATCTCCAAGGCCGCGTCAAAGTTCCCAAGCGCCTGCTCTTGCGCGGCGAGCGTAACGTCATAGAGCACGTTGCGGGGCGCTGCCTGCCTCAGCGTCAGCGCCTGCTTTTGGGCTTGGTCATACTTCTGCCTCTTATGAAGCACTTGTACGTAGTCGAGGCGCGCTCGATAAAAGTTGGGATAGAACTCGACACAGGATTCAAGCAGGTACTCTGCATCGTCGAGGATCTGAAGTCTGTTGCCAATATCAGCAAGCAGCCTCATGGCTTCTGGGTGATGCGCCTCGCGTTGCAAAAACTGACGACAAATCTGCTCCGCGATAAACAACTTTCCCTCGTGTATGAGGCTTGCAACACTCTGCAGCTCACGCGGTAAACTCTCGAGCCATTGCACACGTGCTTTCGCTTCACCTGCTTTACTCACAAGACCTAAAAATTCATACCGACCAATAAGCGCTTTCCAACTCGCAAGTAAGGCTGGATTTAGCGAAACAGCACGTTCAAAGCAATTTGTAGCCTCATCCGTGCGTTTTAACGCTATCAGATTATAAGCCCGCTCTTGAAACGCTCTGCCGTAATCCGGGTGTAGACCAACTAGCGTCTCAAGGCTTGCCAGGGCCCCCTCGTTAGCGCCCTGCTGGCGCTGACAGACAGCAAGGTAGTAGAGCGCCTCACGGTGCTCTTTCTCCTGATTTAAGATGGCTAGCAAGGTGTTGGTAGCCAGTTTTAGGTCTCCCTCCTGAAGCTGACGTTTTGCCAGATTTAGCTGGGGT
>CAJXZI010000082.1 GCA_913063005.1 uncultured Halieaceae bacterium
GACCCCATCCCGATTGGTGGCGTAACCAAACTCAAATTTCGTATCGACAAATATCTGGCCTAAGCTGTCGAGCTCCTCGGAGATCAGCTTGAAGCCCGATGCCAACAACCGGGCATAGTGGTCTACGTCTGTCGCTTGTTGAAACCTAAAGGCTTCCCAGTGAGCGCGCAGGGTCTCCTGACTTACGTTGACATCATCGACTTCAGGAACACCCGGAATTCCTTGCATGATCCCCTTGGTCGAGGGAGTAATCAGCAGTTCGTCCAGGCGTTGATCTCGCCTTAGCCCATCAGGTAATTGAATCCCACAGAAGTCGCGCTCTCCTCGCTCATAAGCACGCCACATTGATCCGGTGATGTACTGTCGCGCAATGGCCTCGATCATGATGGGCTTGGCGCGTTGAACCACCCAAACTAAAGGATGGGGGGTTTCAAGGATGTGGCTTCGCGCCAATCCTGCCTCACTGAAGCGCTGGAACCAATGACCGGAAATCGCATTCAGCGCAGCGCCTTTTCCCGGAACACCGTCAAGCCCGCCCTCGGCACGCCACATGCACTCAAACGCAGACAGGCGATCACTGATTACCATAATCGCGAGCTCAGCTTCGGCGTGAACCGGATAGTCACGCTCCCGAATGAGGCGCGCGCTGTCCTCTCGCGTTAACCAATAAACGGATCGTACTTTGCCCGAGTGCACAGGTAGCTTCGTGCGAATGGGAAGATCGTTATTTTGAGCGAGTACGCGCAATTGGGTGGCACCAGGAAGCTGTATCAAGACCCGCCCATTGTCCGATATCCATTAATGTTTGACCAGTGACTGGATGGCGCTATGCTTCGCCGGTCAATTCGTGCCTTACTCGTCAAAACTCTAGGACTTTCAATGCAGCTACCCATGCAGCCACTCATGCAGTCATCCAGGCAGCTACCTAAGCCGTTACGTCAGATCGTTGGTCTGTTATTCGTCGCTCTCTCATCCACGGTGTGGGGGGCGGATGGTGCGGACACTCCTCTCGAAACAATCATCGTCACGGCCAATCGCACAGCTGACAGTGGGGCAACACTCGGGCAAGCCTGGTCAGCGCTGTCTGCTGAAGACGTCGCAGCTGTGGACTTACAACACAGTAATCAGTTGTTTAATCGCGTTTCAGGTGCATGGGTAAGCCGAGGAAACGGTCAGGAGTCCCTGATTTCACTGAGGTCTCCGGTCCTTACAGGTGCAGGTGCCTGTGGCGCGTTTTTCACCGCCGAAGATGGCATTAATCTTCGTGCCCCCGGGTTCTGCAATGTTAACCAGTTGTTCGACGCGAACCTATTACAAGCCGCGGGTGTTGAAGTGGTAAAAGGCCCTGCAAATGCGACTTACGGCTCAAACGCAGTGAACGGCGTCATCAATGTGTTAACCAAAAGCGCAGATCAAACGGCCGACGCGGTGGGCATTCAGCTGGGTAGCAGAGACTTTGGGCGCGCGCGCGTCTCACTGAGTAATGGCGGTGTCGCGCTAAACGCCAACGCGACCACCTATGGTGGCTACCAAGCGGAATCTGGCTATGATCAGCAGAAGGCGAACCTTCGATTTGACGGGGAGGTCGCTGAGTGGCAACTCACGGGAGTAATCTCTGCATCAAACTTGAATCAAGAGACCGCTGGCTACATTCAAGACGGGAAAGGTGCGTATCGCAGCAGCGCGGCGCGCAAGGTCAATCGAAACCCTGAAGCCTACCGTGACGCCCGCTCACTCAGAGCTCATCTTCGTTTCGAGCGTGATTATGGTGATCGTACAGTCAGTCTCACGCCCTATTTTCGATCAAATGAAATGGAGTTCCTGCAGCACTATCTGCCGTGGAAGTCGCGCGAGATTAACGAGCACGACAGCCTTGGCTTCCAAGCTCACCTGCGCGGTACTGCCTCCTGGGGTGACTACATCACGGGAGTCGAAATCGACTCAACCGACGGTCGACTAAAAGAAGACCAATCTGAGTCCTTCAGCCCTAACCAACCTGCAGGCATCCACTACGACTATCAGGTGGATGCATCCAATGTGGCTATTTTTGGCCAGTTGGAGGTCGCAATTGCCAACAACCTGCGCCTGCAAACGGGACTGCGCTCAGAGCGCACCGAGTACGACTACACAACCCGCGCACCGGCAGGCTCAGTGTGTGCCCCTGAGGCGAGCGCTTGCCGCTTCTATCGGCCTGAAGACCGGTCAGACGACTTCTCGAATCTGTCTTCTAATCTCGCCCTCGTGTGGACGCGCGGTAATCACAATGTCTATGTGAGAACAGCAAAGGGATTCCGAGCGCCACAAGCCACCGAGCTGTACCGACTGCAGTCCGGCCAACAGGTTGCCGACATTGATTCTGAAGAGGCCACCTCGCTCGATATCGGTTGGCGATTTAGCAACGAACGAGTGTCGACTGATATTTCCGTTTACGCGATCGATAAAGACGAGGTCATTTTCCTCGATCGAAATCGCCAAAGCGTCAGTGGTGCCTCGACTCGCCACCGCGGCATCGACTTAGACCTCTCGTGGAACATTAGCGAGACCCTGACCGCGAGTCTCAATGCGGCGTATGCAGATCATACCTACGACAGCGACATACAAATCCTCGGCAGTCGTGACTCGATTCAGGGAAATGATATCGATACCGCGCCCCGTCATTTTGGTAGTGCACGAATTACAAAAGCGATGACCCTGAATAGCCGCCCAGCCAGCATTGAGCTCGAGGCGACGTGGGTTGATAAGTACTTCGTCGATCCTAACAACCAGCACACCTACCCAGGGCATGAGCTTGTAAATGCACGCGCTGAGTGGCTGATAAGCGAAAAGCTTCGCTCGACACTCACTGTCACCAACCTATTGGATACAGGCTATGCCGAGCGCGCCGATTACGGCTTTGGTAACTATCGGTACTTTGTCGGGGAACCAAGAAGTGCGGTTCTAGGTCTATACTTCGCCCTGTAATAAAAACGCGAGAAGTCTATGAATCAATACGGTCCAGCAATTGTCGTCGGTGTTCTCATCGGAGGCGCAATTTTGTTCGATGATTACGTCAGGCCGCATCCGCCGATGCCCCCCATGATGGTCGAAGCTGTAGAGATGGGTGAAATGCCGTTTATGACCGAGGGAATACACGAATTTCATATGGCACCCGATGGGGACACCAAATCCAAGGTCTGGGTCCACAAAAGTGCCGACGGCGACGTTACAGAAAAGATGAAAATTGCTGTGCTTGCCGATGATGCTGACATCGCTGAAGGCCTGACCATGATCAAGGTCAAAGTTGACGGCAGTGCCACAGCAGATCTTGGTGATAAGGTGAAGGCGCTGATTGAACAGGCTCGGAAAGAAGGTCGCGAGCTAAGCCCTGAGGAGTTAAAGGCGATTGTCACCAAGACCCTTGGCACCGATGGTGCAGACGCTGCAGTCGAGCTTGAAGTCGAGGTCGAAGAGCTTCAATAAGAGGCGCTTTTTTTCATCCAATACGCCCTCACCCCCCTCTACTAACCCTGCTTTACCCCGTTGAAAAGGGGTATCGAAGGTTGCCTTTTCCCTAATCGGCGCGTTCCCTAATCGGCGCGCGCTGTTTCAGATATGCCTATTCCTACGGCGATATGGACTGATTTATAGAATTTAGACATGGCTACTGTGAGCCGCTGTGCGTTTTAGTATTACGTCCTAAAAACCGAGTGTCTTACGGGGTAAGTATCACGCGAATGTGCGCAATCCCACAGCGTGACGCACCTTGTCCAAAAGCTCAGCACTCTGAGGTCTGAGGCGCTCAGCACCCGCCCGCAATATAGCTTCCACTTCCTGTGGATTGGCCATTAAACGATCATATTCATCGCGTGCCGGCGCTATCTCGTCGTTGATGCGCTCAAACAGTCGTTTCTTTGCCTCACCCCAAGCAAGCCCTGCCTCGAAGGCTTCACGCATCTCCTGTCGCTCAGCCTCATTAGCAAACGCGCACCAAATCTGAAAAACCGCGGAGGTATCGGGGTCTTTGGGTTCGCCAGGCTCCAGTAGGTTGGTCTTTATCTTATTGATGCCTTTTTGTAGTTTCTTGGGCGTGTCAAAAAGGGGAATGGTATTGCCGTAGCTCTTGCTCATCTTACGCCCATCGAGCCCTTGCAAGACCGCCACGTCGTCATCAACCACAGCCTTGGGTAAAACAAACGTCTCACCGTAGTGGTGATTGAATCGTGCAGCGATGTCGCGCGCCATCTCAACGTGCTGAATTTGATCGCGACCGACGGGCACGTCGTTCGCATTGAAAATCAAAATATCTGCCGCCATCAAAATCGGGTATGAAAAGAGACCCATGGTGATCGCGTAATCAGGATCCTCGCCCGCTTCCTCATTCGCCTGCACTGAAGCTTTGTACGCATGCGCGCGGTTCATCAAGCCCTTCGCGGCATTACAGGTCAGGATCCACGAGAGCTCTGTAATCTCGGGGATATCTGATTGACGATAAAAATGTGCCTTTTCGTGGTCGAGTCCTAATGCAAGCCAGGTGGCGGCGATCTCACGACTGGACTGAGCAACTAGGTCTGGATCTTGTGATTTGATCAATGCGTGATAATCCGCGAGGAACAGATACGCATCCACATCGTCCTTTTGCGAGGAGGCAATGGCAGGGCGAATCGCACCGACGTAGTTTCCCAAGTGCGGTGTGCCTGTGGTTGTAATACCTGTTAATACGCGATGGCGTGTCATGTAAATCTTCCTCGATACCGCTGCGCGATGAGCCCATGAGTCGACGTGACAAGACGCAGGTGATTTCTCTTAGTGTGGCGCGATTGTAAGAGGCAGCAAGGTTTTCTACCAGTCATTCTAAGCCCCCCGCCATTCTGACTGCACCCTGTGGCAGTGTGCCAGAGGCCAAGAGCTTCGTGGCTGAGCCCTGAGGTATTTTGGGTGAGAACTGTGGCACTTTGACACTCTGGCTGAGCATTCTTGTTGAGTACTCTGGCTAAGAGCCCTTGGGCACGGTGGCTGCGTCCTTTAAATGATGATAAACAGCAAGGCCGCAAGCAGAACGCGATAGACCACAAAGGGCATCATGCCTATACGCTTTACCAAACCGACAAAGAACGCGATGGTCAGGTAGGCGCTCAATCCCGCAATCATCATCGCCGCTAAAATCTCAAAGATGGCATCGCTCGTCATTGCATCACTTTGAGTAGCCAACATAAGTACCAAGGCACCAGCAATGACGGGAATCGACAACAAGAACGAAAAGCGCGCCGACGTCGCGATGTTGTAACCCAAAAACGACGCGGCTGTGATTGTCACGCCTGATCGCGAGGTCCCGGGAATGAGTGCGAGCGCTTGGGCTAGGCCAATGATAAGCGCGTGATCTAAACGAGTAATAGGCTGCTCCTCACCATCCGAGCCGCGAAACCGATAGGCAACACCCAAGAGCAAGCCAAAGCCAAGCGTGGCGTAAGCGATGGTGCTAAGGCCTCGAAAGTAATGGTCAATCACATCCGCAAACAGCAGTCCGATAAGAATGACGGGGATGGTTGCCACCACCAAACATGAAATCTCACGCCACGCACTGCGCATTGAGATGGCCGCCTTGTTCGTTGCTGTAGTAGGAGATCCCACAGAATCATCGCACTCGACATCATCTAGCCCATCTGGCCCGCGAGAGAGCGGCAAACCAGCAGCCTCACGTCTACCGAACGCACCGGAAATGAGTGTCCTTAAGGTCTCTCGGTAGTACACGAGCACGGCTATCAGTGTCCCAGCGTGCACGGCAACATCGAAGACCAACCCCTGATCAGCCCATCCAAATAGCTGCGAGGGCAAAATCAAATGCGCCGAGCTCGATACAGGCAAAAACTCGGTGAGCCCCTGAATCAAGGCCAGAACGATAACCTGAAGAATATCCACTAGACCCCTTGCCCCTGCTTTGCTGTGCTCTTTCCGGCCTTGCCCTGCTCCGAGAGCTTCTTCCAGCTGATCTCTTTTTGTACATATCTCGGTTCTAGCTGGTGCGCGTCGAGCAGAAGTGATTGATCTATCTGATCGAGAAAAACTAGCGCCGGTTGCGAGGGTCTTGGACGTGCGTCTTTGACCCGCTCTGTTGCGGTAAGTGCACTGTGTGCATTAGATACAAGGTCACTTCCGTCACCTAATATTGCAATGCCCGGCGCCGCCTGCTCTAGAGGCTCTCCATCCGGCCCCACGACCTCAGCGGGCGCGGACACGGACGGCGCCCTCAATTGGATCAGTCCTGCTTTTGTCGCTTCAAACCATGCCCAATAGACCTGTCCGATTTGAGCATCAATCACACTCAGAATAAGGGTGCCCACGGAAATCGAGACCGACTGAGCCTGCGAGGCTAATGAGCAGACCGGTAAAACCGGAATATCTAAAGACCAACCCAAGCCCTGAGCCACGCCAACCGCGACGCGAATCCCCGTGAATGAGCCCGGGCCTACACCGCAAGCAATGAGATCAACACTATTCAGCGATCGGTCACCTAAAGCCTCATCGACCATGGCAAGAATATGCTGGTTATGCGCCCTTGGCAGATCACGCTGCATCTCGATCACATTGTCGCCAGAGACAACAGCGACAGAACAAAGATTTGTCGACGTATCTAAAGCAAGGATGGTGGGGTTTTCGGGCAGATCCTTCATGGCGACGCATAGTCGCACAAAGGCTGAGAATTAACAGTGATTAATGGCCAGTTTTACGCGCCGGTAATGTGCAATACGACAAAAATAATATGCGCAAAAACAACCCCGAGGGTTAACCGGCGACGCATTTGTCGATACCAGGTCTCAAGCGATGAGACCTTTGTCTCATACCAAAGCAAGGCGATGTAGCCCAGCATGAGAAAAACCGCAGCCATCATCGCCTGTGCCGTCAAGATCGCGGCAACACCAAAAAGTACGAGACCGTTGCTGATAATCAAGGTGCTGACAGCGCCCTCACCGTCTGCCTCTCTCACCACTTGTACCTGACCCCAAAGAGCGCCCGCTAGAAAAGCAAAAATAGCCAGCGAGTAGATGACGAACCCTTGAATGGAAAGCGACCTAGGCCAGTCTTCGAGGGAACTAAAGCCCAGACAAAACCCAAAGAACGGGATGAGGCCTGCGTAACCTAGCAGTTGGGAAATTAATCGACTGGACACTCAACCGATACCTCTGGATGCCGAATGATGGTTAAAAGAATACCACCTACCGGCAGACCAAACTTCGTTAGGGATGATTCATTGATGAGCACATTCTCGCTCACTAAGTACATCCGGTCATCTACTGCGACGTCTATTGATCCATCCTCAAGCTCAATCGTTAAAACGTAGTCGAGGAACATCGAGTTACCCGACGTCGATGCGCGACCTTCTCCACGCACGTCGCCTGCTGTTGCTGCGTAGGACCCATCAGCTGATCGAGACAGGCGCCAAACACGAGTCTGTTTTTCGCCATCATCGAAGACGAACCGCTCATCCAGTGTGCCAACACCGTCCTGCCAACACGCTGTAATGTCGGCAACAAACGATCGACTAGCATAGCCTCGATAATTTTTTACAACGCCGTGCGCCGTCAGAGCCCCAGAGAAAAATGACTCGGCAGAGAACACAGGGCCTCTGTTTTGATACTCCTCGATCGTGACGCCCGCGCAGGCGCTTAAGCTCATCACAAGCAGCATCCCTAGTGTCTTGCGCATTACAGTCTCCCTCAAAATTGCAAACATGACCCTCACAAACACCCGGGCAAAAAAAACCCCGGACATGAATGACCGGGGAATAAAAAACCATCTGGGGGAAGATGGCTTGGAAACCAAATAAGGTTGTGATTGTTACGAACCTGTAGAAAAGGTGGATCACCAATT
>CAJXZI010000083.1 GCA_913063005.1 uncultured Halieaceae bacterium
CACCCTCTGCTTCCGATGGGTGGGCTGTATAGAGCCAGTAAACCCCATCACACGGATCATTCACTCGCCGGACGTCATTGCGTGAGCGAGAAACCGCCTGCACCTCAGCGCAGAATCTCGATGACTACGCGCCTCGGTCGTTTGGCGGGTGTTGGTGCAGCGTTCCTCATTGTGGTTTCGATCAGTTATACGCTTGGCAACTTCAACGCCCGAGACACCATCAGTCGGCCCGATATGAGCTGGGCCTTGGGGTCAGCGGCTGCCATAAAAATAAGCGACCTATCTATCAGTCTTGAGCACGCGGCAAACGCCATACGGAAGCGGAATCCTGAGGCATCTGAGGCGGAATTAGGCGAAGCCTACGATTACCTCGCTGAACTGTTATCCGCATCTATGGAAATGCACATCGCCAAAGGCGATCCTCTACAACCAGAGTTCACCAACTGGATGAGCGACTACCGCAAGTTCTTGGGTGATAGTCCCGATGCTGTCTACTCAACAGCGCGGATTGATGCTGACATAGACTATGAAGTCACCCTTACTGCGGGGTCTGCGGACTATATCGGCTTAGTTATCTACGACCGCAATCCTATTACCGGTTGGAACCGTGTGGCGGACAGCGCAAGTATTGTTCCTGATGCGGAAAACGCGACCTTTCACATTCGGCTGACTACCGCACCGAACGATGAGGTAACGCAAAGCACGGCCTCAGGTGCTGCTGGTGCTGGTGCTGGTGCTGGTGCTGGTGCTGGTGCCGACAGTGCATCGCCCATTGCCTCCAGTGGCCAAGATTCAAGCATCCCCGAATCAAGGCGTGGGTCTTCATCCGAGCAGCTAACACTACAACTCAGCAACACTAGCCACATGATTATGGTTCGGGAGTACTTCTTTGACGCTGAGATTAGGCAACCCTCAAAACTGCGAATCTCGGCGGTGTCAACGCTCACCAACACCCGCACCAACACCAAAACGCGAACCAACACGATAACGGCCGATGTGGCAGGTGCCGCTCCAGCGACGTTACACGCGACCAAAAATGACACGCCGTTTGCGACGCGCGCAGACAAGGCCGTGAACTTTTTTAATCAGACCTGGCAAGGCAGTCTTGCGCTTGCCGACGCAATGAAAGCGACCACAAATAGTTTTGACCGCCCGGCTACCGTCTCGCCTGATTTCGTAGGCATTTTCTATCCGACACCGGATAACGACTACCACGGCGGCTCATTCTCGCTCGAACCGGGTGACGCACTCATCGTCGAAGGCAGCGTCCCCACCGCCGCATTTTGGAGCATTACCCTACAAAACCACTGGATGCAGTCGATCGAAAGCAACGGCGAATCCGCCTCTCTCAGAGGCAGTGAAATCACAAACCGACAAGGTCAGTATCGTGTCTGGATTAGCGACACACCTGCTCCGGAGGGTGAGGACTGGCTCAATACAGGCGGCGCATCCGAGGGCTTGGTGGCTATAAGGTATTTGCTGTCTGATAACGTAACGCCGCCGACGGCAACATTGCAAAAGGCAGACGATACGATCGATACAAAGTAACGCAACTGATCTAGCCTGAATGACATGAGGAGCAAAGGGTGCTGAACACAGATCAACTCGTCACTAATGCGCTCGAAGTTGTCAAAACTTCAGCCTTTCGGGACCTTAGTTTCCTTGAGCCCCTTGAGTCCTTGGTCGGAGGGCTTAACACCGAAGCAGCACTTAACGAGCTTGGCAGGCAGTTCCATGCGGCTCGCCTAACAGATTTATTGGCAAACCGGCTAAGGCTTGAAAAATGGACCGAGCGCCATCCCGAAATTCTGGATGAAGAAATACTCAGTCCTATTGTTGTCATCGGATTGCCGCGCACAGGCACTACGATGTTGCACCGTAGCATTGCCGCTGATGACCAACTTTTGGCGCCGCTTTGGTACGAGGTTCGCCAGCCCAGCCCTATAAACGACAATTTTGTGCAGGAAGATGCTCGTATTCCAATTGCTCAGGCAGAAGTCGCTGCAATGCTGGAGGCCTCACCTGAACTTGCGGCCATACATCCGATGGATCCCGTTGCCGCCGATGAAGAAATTATGCTGCTCGAGCATGCTTTCATGAGCACCGTTCCTGAATGTTACGGCTTCATGCCTGAGTACGGCGACAGCCTTTACACCCAAGATCAATCTGCCGCCTACGACTATCTCTACCTTCAGCTGCAGTGCTTGCAGTGGCAGAAGCGAAAAAAAGGACTGACCGGCACGCGCTGGCTATTAAAAACACCGCATCATCTTCACTACCCGGAACACCTCTTTGCGCGCTTTCCTGACGCGGTAGTGATTCAAACTCACCGCCACCCAATCGAGGTCATCCCCTCCTACGGCAGCATGATGTCAGCTCTGGCATCACCGTTCACCGACGAGCTCGACCCGGTTGCGATGGCGCAACATTGGGCAAAAAAATGGCAGGTCGGCCTCGCCAAAACACGTGAGTTTCGCGACAACGGCCATGACGATCGCTATTTAGACTTGTGGTTCAAAGATTCAATCAGTGACCCTGAAGCGACGGTTCGGCGGATCTACGAATTCACGGGACAAAATCTAACCGAGGCGGCACTGGCGGAAATGGTGCGATGGCGCGAAATGAACGCCAGAGAAAACCGCCCCGAGCACCATTACCGGTTAGCCGACTATGGATTCACCACTGGCGGTATCGAGGAACAGTTCGGCGAGTATATTTCGCGGCACGCGCAGGAATGATTACCGATACGGCAAATCATTTGCCTTCAACATACGCCTTGAGCGCATTAGCCGTATCATCAAACGCACGCTTCACCCAGGGCCCTGCAAAACGCATGACATGAATGCCGTGAGGTCCCAAAAACGCATCGGTTGAGTAGTACTCGCAGCTATCAGGGCCCGTTGAGGTAACGAACTGATCTCGTCGCGCGGGATAAGGCCACTCGTCAACCCACGGAGCTGACCATGAGACTAGCCGTGGCTCATCGATTTCCGTAATGAACTCAACGTTGTCAAAGTACTGCCCCTCTTCCGTATAGCTTTTGAGCTTCATCGACAATGGCTCGCCTACTTGAAGCACGCCCGACGCCTCAACACAGAAGGGGTTCCATTCGTTATACCGGTCAAAATCAACGAGCACATCCCACACGGCCTGAGCAGGTGCAGCAATCTGCACGGTTATTGAGCGGACGATCGCATTGGGATCTACCGCCAGCTTTTCGTCTTCGGTCATGCTTATCTCCTTTAAGGCGTTTTCCTCAGCTAAAACGGGGCATTAGGGCGCCATATACTCGCCACCATTCACATCGACCGAGGTACCGGTAATGACGGCAGAATAATCGGATAAGAAGGCCAGAACAGCCTTAGCGCAATCTTCTTCAGGCGGGATGATGCCCAACGGAATGCGATCGGTGATACCGCGAACGACCGTCTCCCTATCAGCCCCCGCCTGCACTTGTTGATCAATAAATCCATAAACCGGCGCACCGCCAATCCAGCCCATGCGTAACGCGTTGACTCGAATAGCGTACTTGCCAAAGTCATTCGCCATATGGCGCGTGAGGGCATTCAAGGCCCCCTTGCCCGCCGCATACATTGTCTCGCCAGAAAAGGGTTTCACCGTAGACATGGTGGAGACATTCACGATCGACCCACCACCGACAGCCTGCATGTGAGGGGCACAGGCCTGCGCCATTCGAAGTGCGCCTTGGCAGATAACATTAATGACATCGCCCATCTTATCGGGGTCAGAGACATCAGCCGGCGCCCAATCACCGTGTGCGTAAGCGCTGTTTACCAAGCCATCAATACGGCCAAAAGCCTCAACGCCTGCGCCAATCAACGCTTTGCATTGCTCTGTCGACGTCACATCGGTGCTAAGCGCAACAGCCTCCCCTCCCGCGCTTCGAATCGATTCTGCGACCTCGTCGAGGAAGCCCTGGTTGCGCGCACCGAGTACCACCTTAGCGCCCTCAGCGGCCGCTAATTTGGCGAGCGTCTGTCCAAGACCCGGCCCAACACCACTTATCACTATCACTTTTCCATTTAGTAACATCGCTTTTTCCTCACCGGTCTAGCGGTCCGGCATCTGCTCCATGATTTCTAAACTTTTTCTCACTCTACGTCCTATTTAGCCGTTTTGCGTCGCTATTAAACACGTCACACGACCTAACCAAGGACTTCGTATCGCTTCATTTCTTAAGATCCCACGGCCGTTATGCGCCGGCATGGTCCATTTGCGCACCGAGCTCTTGTCTTCCCCCTTGCAAAACGGCGGGCATGATTGGCACTCTACCCCCTCATACGAGCTAGTAAAAACAATAACAGGAGGCATGCAGTGTCGACTCAAACTAATCGTGTTGCGGTTATCACAGGCGCAGCAGGCGGCGTTGGCCAATCAACCGTCAAAAAGTTTGCTGAACAGGGATACACGGTGATCGGTACCGATATCAGGGTGCCTGAGGGCTTGTTTGAACACGCAAGCGTCTCCTACCGAGCCTGCGATGTCACCAGCGAGTCAGACTGGCAAGCACTCTCGGATGCAGTCATCACCGAGCACGGAAAGCTCGATGTGCTCGTGAACAACGCGGCAATTTTGATGACTTACACGATTGAGACGTCGTCGGTTGACGACTACAAGCGCATGATGGAAGTCAACTCGACCTCCGTCTTCTTGGGCATGAAGTTCATGCTCGATGCGCTCAAGAAAAGTGAGGCGGCCTCGATCGTTAACATATCGTCATCCTCAGCTCTCGCAGGATACCCTCACTTTATTGCTTATGGCGCGGCCAAAGCCGCAGTGAGAAGCTTAACAATGAGTGTCGCAGTGCATTGCCAAACCAATCAGCTGCCAATTCGCTGTAACAGCGTGCATCCGGACGGCATCCTTACCGATATGACTACTAACATGGAAGGGAACTTTCCCGAGATGGAACCGCATCAGGCGATGAAAGCTTTCAGCTTTGCTTGCGAGCCAGAAGCGGTAACGGATGTTATTTATTTCCTCGCCAGTCACGAGTCACGCCATATCAACGGCGCCGAGATCAGGGTCGATAACAGCTCAACGATTCAGATGCCTTACCTCTGACTACACACCTCTGATTAAGCACCTAAAAAATACGGATATCTGATAAAACATGCGGACATCTGCGTAAAACAGAGATGCACGGATATTGCCGTTCTGTGTCATCTCAAACGCCTGCCCATGGCACACCGCAAAGGTGCGCCGATAAGCACTAAAGCGTCATCATTATCTTGACGACATCATCCTCCCGGGCGTCGAAGATACGATAGGCCTCGGTGCCCTCTGACAGCGACATATGGTGGGAAAACAGTCCCTCGGCCTTTAAGCGACCGTGCTGCAATAGCGGTATCAGATGAGGCCACTGATCAATCACCGAAGCAACACCTGCCCGGATGGTGATGTCCTTATAAAGCACTTTCAGCATTGGGAGCTGCACATCAGGTTGCGGCAATCCAATGAATGAGGCTGTGCTGCCTCTGCCTGCGATTTTAATGGCAAGTTCAACGGCCGACTTGGCGCCTGACGCCTCGAAAACACGAGGGACGCCCGCGCCTTTAGTTGCATCCATAATGATAGGTAACGCTTGCGATGGCTCCAAGGCAACAGCACCAAGACCCGCGGCATGGGCTCTACGGTTTGCCACGGGGTCGATGGCGTAAACTCTGGCGGCGCCGAGGGTAAACGCTAGTTCAACACCGATTAGTCCGATAGGTCCAAGACCCACGACAGCGACGGTATCGCCAGGCTGCATACCGGTTCGAGTCAGGCCAAAGTACGCAGTACACATCGCATCGGTGAGCAAGATACTGTGCTCATCGCTCACTCCCTCGGGTATCGGCTGCAAGGTTAAATCTGCCATCGGCACGTTAACAAACTCGGCCTGACCGCCATTTAATCGCGTGCTGAGCCCAAAGGCTGTCCAGTGCTCACAGAGTTGCGTATGGCCAGACAGGCAATGCTTGCAACGCCCGCAGGGTGCACCACCCGAAGCGAGCACCTTCTGCCCTACTTTGTGACGGTGAACCGATTTTCCCACCTCAACGATCTCGCCGGCAAACTCATGGCCAACACAAAAGGGATCAACACCTTCGCTGTAGTTGGCGGTTCCAACATTGTCGCCGTGATACATATGTAAATCAGAGCCGCAGATACTGCACCGCTCGACTTTTACGATGACACTGTTGTCCGTTGCAAGCTCAGGATCAGGGTAGTTCTCGTAGCGCACATCGCGCGGACCGTTGAAGACTAGGGCTTTCAAGTAACACCTCTCTATCGATATTTATCGCTATGGCTGTCTTATTTTTTATAACGTTATCAGTCAGAGCTGGGACGATGTTTTTTTGGAATTTCTGTTCAATACTCCGCTTCCAGTTTTTCGATGCACCAAAAGCTCCTTACAAGATCCCACACCACACGACGAAAATACGCGGTTTGACGAACGGCTCAGCCAAAAACCTAGCACACAGGGAGATGATGAAAGGGTGACCGGCTAAGCAATTCTCCCGATCTGACAACTGCTAATTACAGAAGAGACTCTCATGGCAAGAGCACAGGCAGAGAGTACGACCCCTGCAACCCCTATTTGTGCAAAATGCGCCTCAATACGAGGTAGTCCATTTGTTCTAAAAATCAGGAATAACAAGCATTCCCTCACGCCCCCGGCTGAGACACACTAGGTAAACAGAATCCCGACAACTGTATTTAGTCGAGACCTGAATTACGGTGGCAGACGTGAGTTTAAAGAGACCAAATCGGTTGACTCAAACCCATTGTCTGGCAAGGTAAACGCAGACGGCAGAGTCTGTCCGCCTGATAACTCTAAAAACGAGGTTAACAATATGAAGCCATGTAGTCCTAAGACGCTACTTGCGACGGCTGTTCTCGCCGCGCTAACTGCGGAAACCGCCTTTGCGCAGCTTGAAGAAGTGATCGTGACGGCAGAGCGTCGCGAAGCGAGTCTCCAAGACACTCCTATCTCCATTGAAGCGCTGACTGAAAAAGACATTCAGGAACGCGGCA
Source organism: uncultured Halieaceae bacterium (assembly GCA_913063005.1). GTDB lineage: Bacteria > Pseudomonadota > Gammaproteobacteria > Pseudomonadales > Halieaceae > Luminiphilus. The sequence goes on from CAJXZI010000083.1 coordinate 7,042, forward strand.
TTAATAACAACTTGGATATGATCAATGAGGTGATTGGCGTAAACGGCTATGGGTCGCCACAAGGTGGTGCGTCTACGGCCTTCATCATCCGTGGTATTGGCGATGGCGCGCCTCAGATTTCGCTCGACCCCGCGGCTGGGCGCTACGTGGATGGCGTGTACCTCGGTAAAAACCAAGGTAGCTCTCCCGATATCGTCGATCTCGCACGAATAGAAGTTTTGAAAGGCCCGCAAGGCACGCTGTCAGGCCGTAACTCAACATCGGGGGCAATTAACTACATCAGCAAGGCGCCCTCAGACGAATTTGGGGTGACCCTTCGAGGCACTGTGGGCAACTACAGTACCCAGGAATACTCTGTGCGCGCAGATATGCCGTTTTCTGATTCGTTCCGCACGGCCATCTCCTTCAACAATCGCGAGAGAGATCCCTTTTATGACAACACCAATCCCGACGTCGAAGGTTTCAACAGCATTGACCGGGATGGTTTCCGACTCGCTGTAGCGTGGGATGCAACCGATCGTTTAAGTGTTGACTACGCTTACTCAAAGAGCAACGTAAACGGTGAGCAGGATAACTGGAACAAACCAAGCGGCCTTAACCCTCTTCTGGCCCTTGACCCAAATGGGACCACGGGTCTGCTAGGGTATCTTGCCGCAGGCGGTGATCCCGCGAACGTACCAATCACGTCTACTGATCAGGCCCAATTGGTAGGAGCCTTTGCGGGTGGCGTACAACAACTACGCCTGTATCAAGATCTACAATGCGGGTCTGGATACTTGCGAACTGCTCTTCAA
>CAJXZI010000084.1 GCA_913063005.1 uncultured Halieaceae bacterium
TTACTCGGCCATAGAGGGTTAAGCCCCGTACACGGAGAGGTTAGTACCATGACTGTGGGAATAGTCGGCCGTAAATCAGGTATGACACGAGTGTTTACCGAGGACGGCGTATCAGTACCAGTGACCGTAGTGGAAGTAGTTCCAAACCGCGTCACTCAAATCAAAGAGCAAGATACCGATGGGTATCGCGCAATTCAGGTCACAGCGGGAAACCGCAAGGCCTCAAAAGTTAGCAAACCAGAAGCGGGCCATTTTGCCGCCGCGGGTGTTGAAGCCGGATCGGGACTCTGGGAGTTTCGTTTGGATGGCTCTGACGAGGCGTTCGAAGTGGGCGCTGAGCTAACCGTTGCACGATTTGAGCAAGGCCAAAAGGTTGACGTCGCGGGTCAGTCAAAGGGTAAGGGTTTCCAGGGCGGTGTTAAGCGCTGGAATTTCCGAACTCAAGACGCTACGCACGGTAACTCGCTTTCGCATCGTGCGCCGGGTTCGCTCGGTCAGTGCCAGACGCCTGGACGCGTGTTCAAGGGCAAGAAGATGGCAGGTCACATGGGTGCAGAGCGTGTAACGACGCAGGGTCTCGAGGTGGTTCGTGTTGATGTTGAGCGCAACTTGTTGCTCATCAAAGGCGCGGTACCTGGTGCTCCTGGTGGCGACGTGATCGTTCGCCCAACGACTAAGTCGCGGCGCTAAGGAGGCTTATCGTGGAATTAAGTGTAGTTAAGCCTGGAAAGAAGAAGCCAGGTTCGGTTGAGGTCTCAGAGGCGACTTTCGCTCGGGATTACAACGAAGCGTTGATCCATCAGGTGGTTACGGCTTACCTGGCGGGTGGTCGTCAAGGTACGCGTGCGCAAAAGAACCGCTCCGCGGTTGCGGGCGGTGGTAAGAAGCCATGGCGCCAGAAGGGTACGGGTCGCGCTCGTGCAGGAACGATTCGTTCTCCAATCTGGCGCAGCGGTGGTGTGACGTTCGCAGCGACACCGCAGGATCACAGCCAAAAAGTGAACAAAAAGATGTATCGCTCTGCGATGCGCTCGATTTTGTCCGAGCTTGCACGTAGCGAGCGTCTGGTGGTTGTAGAAAATATGAGCCTTGAGCAGCCAAAGACCAAGCTGTTGGTTGAGGCGCTGAAGGGCTACGGGTTAGACAACGTGTTGATTATTGCGTCTGAAGTTGATCAGAACCTCTATCTCGCGTCGCGCAATCTTCACAAGGTTGATGTGCGTGATGTCGAAGGTGTGGATCCGGTCAGTCTCATTGCTCACGAGAAGGTCGTGGTAACGGTCGACGCAGTTAAGAAGTTTGAGGAGGCTTTGGCATGAATCAGGAGCGTGTATTCCAGATTTTGATGGGGCCTCACGTGTCAGAGAAAGCGGCTATCGTCGCTGACGCGAACAACCAGTACGTCTTCAAAGTTGCGCTTGACGCGACCAAAGAAGAGATCAAGCACTCGGTAGAGCAGCTGTTCAAGGTGTCGGTTGATGACGTCAAGACTCTGCGCGTTAAAGGCAAAACGAAGCGCAACCGTTTTGGTTGGACGACGAAGCCGACTTGGAAGAAGGCTTACGTTCGTTTGGCGCAAGGTCAAGAGATTGACTTTGCGACGATCAATTAAGAGGTATAGGTCATGGCAGTCGTAAAGAGTAAACCGACATCAGCAGGCCGCCGTCATCACGTTCGCGTGGTGCACAAGGATCTGCACAAGGGCCGTGCTTATGCGCCGCTTCTCGAGAAGAACTCGAAGACAGGTGGTCGTAACAACCTCGGTCGTATCACAACTCGCCACATCGGCGGTGGTCACAAGCACCACTATCGCGTAATCGATTTCAAGCGCACCAAGGATGGTATTCCAGCCAAGGTCGAGCGCATCGAATACGATCCAAACCGCACAGCGCATATCGCGCTTCTGTTGTTTGCCGATGGCGAGCGTCGCTACATCATCGCGCCAAAAGGCGTTGCTGCAGGCGATACACTTTTGTCAGGTGCTGCGGCACCCATTAAAGCGGGTAACTGTTTACCTATTCGTAACATCCCAGTTGGTGCTGTGATCCACGCCATCGAGCTCAAGCCTGGTAAGGGTGCTCAATTAGCTCGATCTGCAGGTGCAGCGGTACAGCTGGTTGCTCGCGAGGGTCAGTACGCAACGATTCGTCTTCGTTCGGGTGAGATGCGCAAGGTCCCGGTTGACTGTCGCGCAACGCTTGGCGAGGTCTCAAACAACGAGCACAGCCTTCGTAAATTGGGTAAAGCCGGTGCGTCGCGTTGGCGCGGTGTTCGTCCAACCGTCCGCGGTGTTGCGATGAACCCGGTAGACCACCCGCATGGTGGTGGTGAAGGTCGTACTTCAGGTGGTCGTCACCCAGTGACGCCATGGGGTGTTCCTACTAAGGGTTACAAAACTCGAAAGAACAAGCGCACGGACAACCTTATTGTTCGTCGTCGAAGCAAGAAGTAAGGGGAGATAAGAGATGCCACGTTCATTGAAAAAAGGCCCCTTCATCGATCTTCATCTGATGAAGAAGGTCGAGACGGCGCTAGAGAACAACGATCGACGCCCAATCAAGACATGGTCGCGTCGTTCAATGATCGCACCCGATATGGTTGGTTTGACCATCGCGGTTCACAACGGTCGCCAGCATGTGCCTGTTCTGATTAACGAAGACATGGTTGGCCATAAGCTTGGTGAGTTTGCGGTAACGCGCACTTATCGCGGCCACATCGTTGACAAGAAAGCGAAGCGCTAAGGCATACGGAGAAAGATGATGGAAGTCTCAGCAAAATTGCGCGGCGCTCGCATCTCGGCTCAGAAGGCCCGCTTGGTCGCTGACCAAGTTCGCGGCATGCCTGTAGGCGAAGCGTTGACGCTGCTCGAATTTAGCACCAAGAAGGGTGCTCACATTGTTCGCAAATTGTTGAACTCTGCGATTGCTAATGCGGAGAACAACAACGGTGCTGACGTCGATGAGTTGCGTGTAGCGACTATTTTCGTCGACGAAGGTATGACGATGAAGCGCATGCGTGCACGCGCCAAAGGTCGTGGCGATCGTATTTTTAAGCGCACCTGCCATATCACGGTAGGCGTGGCTGACAACGATAATTAAGGAGAAGGCCGCATGGGTCAGAAGGTACATCCGACTGGTATCCGCCTAGGTGTGGTCAAGGACCACAACTCGGTTTGGTATGCAGATAGCAAGAGCTACGCGTCACAGTTAGTAACAGACCTCGAAGTACGTGAGTACATCTTGAAGCGTCTTGATGCGGCGTCTGTGAGCCGTGTGGTGATTGAGCGTCCTGCACAGACAGCTCGTGTGACTATTCACACAGCGCGTCCAGGTATCGTTATCGGCAAGAAGGGCGAAGACGTAGAAGCACTGCGTCAAGAGCTCAGCAAGCGTATGGGCGTTCCTGTGCACATCACGATCGAAGAAATTCGCAAGCCTGATATGGATGCGCGTTTGGTTGCTCAGAATGTTGCGCAGCAGCTCGAGCGTCGCGTTATGTTCCGTCGCGCTATGAAGCGAGTGGTACAGAACGCAATGCGTCAGGGTGCCGAGGGCATCAAGGTGCAGGTTGGTGGTCGTTTGGGTGGTGCTGAGATTGCGCGCTCTGAGTGGTACCGCGAAGGTCGTGTGCCGCTACACACTCTGCGTGCAGACATCGACTACGCAACCTATGAAGCGCACACCACCTATGGCGTCATCGGTGTGAAGGTATGGATTTTCAAAGGCGAGGTCATTGGTGATGCCGATGACAGCCAGGAAGCGCCACGTCGCGCGACCGCGGGCTAATTGGGCGAGGACTGAAGTATGTTGCAACCCAAGCGAATGAAGTTCCGCAAAATGCAGAAAGGCCGTAATCGCGGTCTGGCAGAGCGGGGCAGCAAGGTAAGTTTTGGTGAGTACGCGTTAAAAGCGACTGGCCGCGGTCGAATTACTGCGCGTCAGATTGAAGCGGCTCGACGAACAATGACACGTCACATCAAGCGTGGCGGAAAGATTTGGATTCGGATTTTTCCTGACAAGCCAATTACGGGTAAGCCTCTCGAGGTTCGTCAGGGTAAAGGTAAGGGTAACGTTGAGTACTGGGTAGCGCAGATTCAGCCAGGCCGTGTCTTGTACGAGGTTGAGGGTGTTTCTGAAGAGCTGGCTCGTGAGGCATTTGCGCTTGCGGCGGCGAAGCTTCCCGTTCAGACAACATTTGTTAAGCGATCGGTGATGTGATGAAAGCGAGTGAACTAGTAGAGAAGTCGGTAGACGATTTGAATAAGCAGTTGCTCGATCTTCGTGAGGAGCAGTTCAAGCTCCGTATGGCGAAAGCGACAGGACAGCTCGGTCAGACTCATTTATTGAAGCAGACGCAGCGCGATATCGCGCGCGTGAAGACAGTATTGCAACAGAAGGCAGGTCAGTGATGGCAGCAGCGGAAAGCACAGCTCGTACGATCCAGGGTCGCGTTGTTAGCGACAAGATGGATAAGACGATCACTGTATTAGTTGAGCGACGTGTAAAGCACCCCGTTTACGGTAAGTACATTACGCGTTCTTCAAAGGTACACGCTCACGACGAAGATAACCGTGCAGGCATGGGCGACACCGTCCTCGTTGCCGAGTCTCGTCCAATGTCGAAGACAAAGTCTTGGACACTGGTAGATGTCGTTGAGACGGCGACTGATATCGCTTGAGTTAAAGGCCAATGCGGCACTGTGCCGCGGTATGAGGTAGGGAAATGATTCAGACCGAATCGTATTTGGAAGTAGCAGACAACAGTGGCGCACGTCGAGTGATGTGCATCAAGGTGCTGGGTGGTTCAAAGCGTCGCTATGCGCGCGTTGGGGACATCATCAAAGTGACCGTTAAAGAGGCTATCCCCCGTGGCAAGGTCAAGAAAGGCCAAGTTATGCGCGCGGTTGTTGTTCGCACTCGCAAGGGTGTTCGCCGACCAGATGGCTCGTTGATCAAGTTTGATGAGAATGCAGCCGTGTTGTTGAACAACTCGGACGCGCCGATTGGCACTCGTATCTTCGGTCCTGTGACTCGCGAGCTGCGCGGTGAAAAATTTATGAAGATCATCTCGTTGGCGCCAGAAGTAATCTGAGCAGCCTGAGTTAGGAGAGAACGTAATGGCAAAGATTAAGCGTGATGACGAAGTGATCGTAATCGCAGGCCGTGACAAGGGTAAGCGCGGTACGGTTCGCCAAGTCCTGGACACGGGCAAGCTCGTGGTCTCAGGCGTCAACATGATTAAAAAGCACACAAAGCCGAATCCTCAGGCGGGTGTGTCCGGTGGCATCGTTGAGCGCGAAGCGCCCATTCAGATTTCTAATGTAGCGATCTACAACGCGGAAGCCGGCAAAGCTGATCGTGTTGGCTACAAAGTAGAAGACGGTAAGAAAGTCCGAGTTTACAAGTCGGACGGCAGCGCGATTGACGCGTAATTGAAGGCTTTTGAGGTAGCTAATAATGGCAACGCTTAAAGATAGGTATCGCAGCGAGATCGCGCCAAAGCTCAAAGAGGAGCTTGGCCTTTCCAATGTGATGGAAGTGCCCCGTGTCACCAAGATCACGTTGAACATGGGTGTGGGTGAGGCAGTTGGAGACAAGAAGGTTCTCGAGAACGCCGTCGCGGACATGACTAAGATCGCGGGTCAGAAGCCTGTCGTGACAAAGTCTCGCAAGTCGATTGCGGGTTTCAAGATCCGTGATGGCTGGCCGATCGGCTGCAAGGTAACGTTGCGCGATGAGCGCATGTATGAGTTCCTCGAGCGCCTGATCGATATCGCCATCCCGCGTATTCGTGACTTCCGTGGTATCAGCGGGAAGCAGTTTGACGGTCGCGGCAATTTCGCGATGGGTGTTACTGAGCAGATCATCTTCCCTGAGATTGATTACGACCAGGTCGATAAGCTGCGCGGTATGGACATTGTTATCACTACGTCGGCGAAGAACGACGATCAGGGGCGCGCATTGTTGAGCGCCTTCAACTTCCCATTTAAGGGCTGAGGCGGAGTTATGGCGAAGAAATCAATGGTGGCCAGAGAGAATAAGCGCGCGCGTACGGTTGCTAAGTACGCTGCGAAGCGGGCCAAGTTGAAAGAGATTATTGCGGACGTTAATGCGAGCGACGATGCGCGCTGGGAAGCGCAGATCGCGCTGCAGAAACTGCCGCGCAATGCGAACCCTGTTCGTCAGCAGCGACGCTGCCAGATCACGGGTCGACCACACGGTGTTTACCGCAAGTTTGGTTTGTGCCGAAACAAGTTACGCGAAGCCGCAATGCGCGGTGATGTACCGGGCTTGGTTAAGTCAAGCTGGTAACGGAGACGAACGACTATGAGTATGCAAGATCCTATCAGTGACATGTTGACCCGGGTGCGCAATGCGCAGATGGCGGGTAAGAAGTTTGTCGACATGCCTGGATCCAAGTTAAAAGCAGCTGTTGCGAAAGTTCTCGAAGACGAGGGCTACATTGCTGGCCATCGTGTTGAGGCAGGTGAAGGCAAGCCTCGTTTAAGCATCGAGCTGAAGTACTTCAATGGCAAGCCTGTGATCGCGGAGATTGAGCGCTTCAGTAAGCCATCGCTTCGCCGCTATGCCGGTAAAGACGGTATGCCTAGCGTTCGTGGTGGCCTGGGCGTCGCGATCGTATCGACTTCGAAGGGCGTCATGACCGACCGAGCAGCGAAAGCGCAAGGTGTCGGCGGCGAAGTCCTTTGCACAGTATTTTAATTGAGAGCGGGAGAATCGATTCATGTCACGTGTAGCGAATAACCCGGTCACCCTCCCTAAGGGCGTTGAAGTCAACATTAGTGGCAGCAGCGTTTCTGTTAAGGGCGGCAAAGGGACAATGGAAATGACGTTGACGGACGGCATCGGTATTGATGTCAACGAAGGCGTTGCACAGGTCACTTACGACTTTGATACCAACCGTGCTATGGCCGGTACCACGCGGGCGTTGTTGAATAACCTCGTCGTTGGCGTCAGTGACGGTTGGGAGAAGAAGTTGGTTCTTAACGGTGTTGGTTATCGTGCCAAAGCAGCCGGTAAGACGGTTAATTTGAGTCTCGGTTTGTCACACCCAGTTGACTATGAGCTGCCTGAAGGCCTGTCTGCAGAGACGCCTACGCAGACAGAGATCGTGATTCGAGGAACTGATAAGCAGGCGGTGGGTCAAGCAGCGGCAGAAATTCGCAGCTTCCGTCCACCAGAGCCATACAAGGGCAAGGGCATCCGATACGCAGACGAGTACGTCCGTCGTAAGGAAGCTAAGAAGAAATAACGGGTAGAGCGATGAATGATAAGACTCAGGCGCGTTTGCGCCGCGCACGCAAGTCGCGTGTTCGTATGCGTACTGCAGGTGATGTTCGTCTCACCGTTAATCGTACGCCGCGCCATATTTACGCGCAGATCATCAACGGCGAAGGTAACCGTGTATTGGCTCAGGCTTCTACGTTGGATAAAGACCTGCGTAGTGGTGCTACTGGCAACATAGAAGCAGCTGCGGCTGTTGGTAAGTTGGTTGCAGAGCGCGCGAAAGCAGCGGGCGTAACTGAAGTGGCTTTTGATCGCTCAGGTTACAAGTATCACGGTCGAGTTAAAGCGCTGGCGGATGCAGCGCGCGAAGGCGGATTGGAGTTTTAAGCCATGGCAAACGATAAGAGACAAGGTGATCAGCGCACTGAAGGTGATCTTCAGGAGAAGCTGGTACAGGTAAACCGCGTTGCCAAGACCGTTAAGGGTGGCCGCATTATGAGCTTCACTGCGTTGACCGTCGTTGGTGATGGCAATGGCCGCGTTGGCTTCGGCCGCGGTAAAGCACGTGAGGTGCC
>CAJXZI010000085.1 GCA_913063005.1 uncultured Halieaceae bacterium
CGAATAATCCCTGGATCGCTGGCTTTTCGCTCGAGCATGTCCTCGGGCATCATCAACAAGCGCTCGATGTCGAAGTTCCAGAAGACTTCTTCGAAGTTCGGCCATTTGTTATTAACGATTCGCCATACGAAACCCGATTGAAAGACCTTGCGCGTGAACTCCGCGAGGTAGCGGTCTGAGCCCAGCGTCTTTAGATACTGTTTGGTCGCACAAGAGGGCAGAAGTGCCTCAACTTCAGCCTCGCCGCCTTTGCGCTCGCAGGCGCGCTGATAGAGTTCGTCGTAGCTGGGTGTATTCATTTGGTCGCTTACCCAAATTCGAAAGAGGTGAGACCAAAGACACGGTCTGTACGCAACTCCGGCTGTTTACCTAGAACCATTTTTGCGCATCGGAACACATCAGTAAGATCAAACGAGGCCGCAATCTTCATCGCTGCGGTATTTATCTCGGGAATGTCGAGCTGAATCTGTTCACCGCTCACGGCTGACATGAGATGAGATATGACTTCCTCGGCAGCGGCTGCAGAATAGGCCAAAACAGGACCAAACTTGTATCCTTCCTCGGCAGGCCGCAGTGCCCCAAAGGCCTGTAAACCCTCATCGCTTTTCAGGACTGCTGTTTTCACACCGGGTGCAGCCAGCCATGGCTTCAAAAACCGACTTCGGTCACCAGGAAAGCAAGTCATATCCAAGGACATCAGCGCATCAAAATCAGCTTCATTCATGGGCTGGCAATGGATGCTTTTGGCGCCCGATGCAGTCCCTTGAAACCGAACGTCCTCGTACAAGTACTCAAAACCGCCGCGGCCGTAGTAGGGCACCATGTGTAGCACACCATCCATCCCAATGGGCGCGCCCTCTTTGAGTCGTTCTTTGAGACGGTTTCTCCGGTGTTGCCAGAGCAGGTTACCCAGCCCTTGCTGCCGCAAGTCTTCACGCATGATGAACAAACCCATAAATCCGCAGGACGATTCGTAACTAAAAATAGAGCCGCCCCCCAAGAGTTCACCCCCTCGCCTCAGCGCAATAAAGGCGTCCGGGTCATAGTGTCTTGCGATAGCCATATCGGAGATGCCGGGATTCCAACCTTCGGCTACGGCCCAGTCGCGCAGCGTATTTACCTCGCTGTCTGTCATTAGGTCGAGCTCGAGCCCGTCAGGCAGTGATGTGGTTGTCATTGTCATTGTTTTCCCTGTTTAAATACCTTACCCAACTAGGCGCCCGAGGATTCATCGGCCTCTCACTTGGGCGCCGCGCCAGCTTTGCTACCCTCATTTTTATAGCGCTCAAACCACGCGAGAATATGATCCACCTTGCTGACCAATCGCGATGGTCGACTTGCTATGCCATGTGAGGCTCCGGGCATGCGGATCATCACACTTTCAACACCTTTTAGGCGCAGGGCCTGATAGAACTGCTCGGTCTCAGAGATAGGTGTTCGTCGATCGCTTTCGCCGGTCAGAAGCATCGTTGGGGTAGTGACGTTACCGACTAGAGAGAGCGGCGAACGCTTCCAATAGTGATCGAGGTGCTCCCAGGGTGGCCCAGGGAACTGGTGGTAGATCTGGCCGACCATGGAATCTGCTGTGAGTGTTTTGCTCACCCAGTTGATCACTGGTTTGGCGGCAACGGCGGCATTGAAGCGATCGGTGAGGCCAACCGCGTAGGCTGCGGCGATACCGCCCGCGCTACCCCCTGCGACAAAGAGGTTGTCGCTGTCGACGAAGCCTTTTTCGATCAACGCATCGATCCCGGACATGTGATCAGCAAAGTCTTCCTCGCTCGAGTATTTGTATTGCAGGAGCAACGCGAAATCCTCACCGTAGGAAAGGCTGCCGCGGTGGTTATCGTAGAAAACAACATAGCCCTCAGCCGCCATCATTTGGAGTTCAGCGGAAAAATAGGGGCCATAGGCTGAATGTGGACCACCGTGAATCTCGAGAATCAACGGATACTTCTTGGATGGGTCAAAATCAGGTGGCGTGATGTACCAACCTTGTATCTCCTGACCGTCAAAGGAAGAGTTATAAACAATCTCATGAACCTCTCCGAGTGCTCTGAACGCGAGAAGATCTTCGTTGAGTGAGGTTACGATGCGTGTTTTGCCTCCTTTTAACACCGCTAGATCAGCTGGCCGGTCTGCGCGACCCTGCGTGAAAGCAATCGTGTCATTCGCTGCGTGGAAACCACCGGAAAGATAGGGTCTACCCACTGTTGTTCCACCAAGGCCAGCAACTACCTCTGTGAGTTTCCCTTTCAGCGTTGCCTTGCCCACTTTTCGCTCACCGCGCTCATCGTAGGTATACAGAATCGACTTGCTATCCCGTGACCAGATGAGTCCACTCGCATCGCCGTCGAGATCGTTACTGATAATCCGCATGTTCGAACCATCGAGGTTCGCGACAGCGATTCGATCGGGGGTGAATGCCAGTGGGCGTCGCTCTTCATGGGTGAAGGCAAGCATGCGACCGTTGGGGGAGACGCGTGGGCTCCGCTCGGCGCCGGGCTCACTTGTTATCTGCGTCAGTGCATGCGTTGAAATATCTACAGCGAAAATATCGGCCTCATCACTGACCAGTTCCCAGTCGTCCTGACGATAAGCAGAAAAAAAGATGCGTTCACTATCTGGTGACCAAGAGAGCGACCCACCATGGTTAAAGTTGCCCGACGTTAACTGACGCGCCGAGCCGCCTTCTGAGGGCACAATAAAGATATGTCGATATGAGGGCGCAACAATTCCTCGGCCGTCGTACTGATAACGCGTGGTGTTGACCGTGACAGGTTTATCCGCCCACTTTGCGCCCTTGGGTTTGGGTCGTGGCTTCACGATCGATTCAGCCGGCGCTTTTACGTTCATCGTAAAGGCGAGCCATTTACCATCCGGCGACCAACTCAGGCTAGAGGGCGAAGCCTGTAGGTGCGTTACGACAGTAACGTCGCCATTGTCCATCCATCGAACGTGAATCTGCGAGGAACCGGTCGACGAGGACACGAACGCGAGTTGGCTTCCGTCGGGTGACCACCTTGGCGACCCAGCGTTGTCTGTTGTCGAGAGCAGCGGCCGATGGTTCCGCCCATCAACATCGACTCTCCAGAGCTGCGAGCGGGTCCGATCGGTCATTATGTCGTTGGAACGTCTCGCGTACACCACGCTGTTTCCATCGGGCGATACCTGTGGATCGGAAACCCATTCCAGATCAAAAACGTCCATGCCGTCGAACGCGGGCAGTGACTCAGCTTGGCCGAGCGCAAGTACGGGAAGAAATATCGCACTCACTAACAGCGCCTGTAGGGCAGGTTTTGTGGTCTTGCGAACAGTGTTTAGCGAGTGACTCAATGAGGACATAAAACTTCCTTTTAAACGCGACACAGTTTTGGAGGCCGCAACTGTGTTGATTCAAATATCTTTATTGGTTCACGGAGAGTAGTGCTTTCAAACGCGATATTCATCCCCTGCTAAACCGTTGACGTCGTTTTGACCCAGAGGCGCTCGGGTTACTGATAGGCCCCTGTGTCATTGGTGGCCTCATTTGTTAGATGCTGATCAGACAGACGCAGATAATTCAGATCTAGAAAACGCAGGCATGAGGGCAGTGAACGCCAGCACTACTGCTGCCAAGTCCTGTGGAAATCACCACAACAATGTCACTTCTGAGGCTATGTCGCGCGCCACTTGCTTACGCTGATGCCTAAATCAACATATACTCCGCGTCGCGTAGAGCACTCCCAAAAGTGACAATATTAGCCAAGCAGCCTTTAGTGTGGGCCGCCACTGACCGAGGTAAAAAAACATGCCGCAAATTACGCTTCCCGACGGTTCGTCTCGTCAATTTGATAACCCTGTTTCTGTTTTCGATGTTGCCGCTGATATCGGTCCCGGTCTCGCAAAGGCCGCCTTAGCCGGTAAGGTCAATGGCGAGATGGTCGATACGTCGTTTGTGATGGACGACGATGCAGAGCTTTCGATCATTACATCGAAGAGCGAAGAGGCTCTTGAGCTTATCCGCCACGACGCGGCGCACGTAATGGCGCAAGCCGTGCAAGAGCTGTTTCCGGGAACGCAGGTGACGATTGGTCCCGCGATCGAAGACGGGTTTTATTACGATTTTGCGCGTGAGACACCCTTCTCGGCGGATGATCTCTCTAAGATCGAAGATCGCATGACTGAGATTGTGGATCGCGACTTAGCGATCACCCGTGAAGTTTGGGACCGTGATGCGGCCAAGCAAACCTTTGGCGATATTGGCGAGAGCTACAAAGTAGAAATCATCGAGGACATTATTCCCGAGGGCGAAGAAGTCTCAGTTTATCGTCAGGGTGACTGGTTCGACGTCTGTCGAGGACCGCACTTGCCGAGTACAGGCAAGCTGCCAAAAGCCTTTAAGCTGATGAAGCTGGCTGGCGCTTATTGGCGCGGTGACTCTAATAACGAGACGTTGCAGCGCATTTACGGCACGGCGTGGCGCGATAAAAAAGAACTGAATAAACACCTGACTCAGCTCGAGGAAGCCGAGAAGCGAGATCACCGTAAAATCGGGCGTAAGCTGGATTTCTTCCATTTCAGCGACGATGCGCCGGGTTCTGTTTTCTGGCATCCGAAAGGTTGGACCTTATTCCGCCAGCTGCTCGATTACATGCGCCAGCGGCAGGATGAAGCGGGCTATGTTGAGGTGAACACGCCCGATGTGATGGATCGAAGCCTCTGGGAGACCTCCGGACACTGGTTCAATTACCGCGAGAATATGTTCTCCACGCAAACCGAAGACGAGCGTATTTTCGCGTTAAAGCCGATGAACTGCCCCGGCTCTGTGTCGATGTTTGCGCAGGGGCTAAAGAGTTATCGCGACCTGCCCTTGCGCATGGCGGAGTTCGGCAAGGTGCATCGTTATGAACCCTCCGGTGCATTGCACGGCTTGATGCGTGTGCGTCACTTTACGCAAGACGATGCCCACATCTACTGCACCGAGCAGCAGATGGAACAGGAATGTATCGATGTCGTAAAACTGGTACTCGATATCTATAAAGATTTCGGTTTTGACGATGTCATTATCAAGTTATCGACGCGACCTGAGAACCGCATCGGCAGCGATGAAGTATGGGACAAGCTCGAAGGCGCGCTGAGTAACGCCCTCGACGTGATGGGCCTGGACTACATTCTGTTCCCGGGTGAGGGCGCCTTCTACGGTCCCAAGCTTGAGTTCGTTCTTCGCGATGCGATTGGTCGGGACTGGCAGTGCGGCACGCTGCAGGTCGATATGAACTTGCCAGAGCGCTTTGATATCAGCTACGTCGATGAGGACGGTAGTCGTGATAAGCGTCCAGTGATGTTGCACCGTGCACTCTTCGGATCGTTGGAGCGCTTTATCGGGATTCTGATTGAGCACTATGAGGGCAAGTTCCCCGTATGGCTGTCGCCTGTACAAGCGGTGCTTATGACGATTACCGATAAGCAGGATGACTATGTCAAGGACGTTGAAAAGCAGCTGAAGGCACGAGGTATTCGCGTGATGTCCGATCTGCGAAACGAGAAGATTGGCTTCAAGATCCGCGAGCACACGCTGCAAGCCACGCCTTATCTGCTAGTGGCTGGTCACCGTGAGATGGAAAATGGAGAGATCGCTGTCAGGACCCAAAAGGGTGACGATCTTGGCACAATGTCCGTCGATGACTTTGCAAATTTCATCCAGCAAGAGGCCCGAATACGTCTGCAGTAATAGGTGGGTTAGGTACCAAAAATAGGGTGGCACATGCGTTACACACCCTAGGGTCTTCGCTCCATATGTGCTTTGAATGTGCCCAATGGCTATAATTAGGTATAAACGCTGTTCTCCTTTACGGGGAAGACCGGAGCTCTGAGTTGGGTGTGAGAGGAAAACAAGCTTGGTGGGGTAGGTGGCTAACTTTCGCTGGCCTCATCAGTTTCACTTTCAGCTCTGCGATTTTGCCTCAGGGCTTCATGCACGCGTCACTGGGATCGGGAGCGCCTTTCGCACTCTGTCCTAGCGACACCGCCAGTAACACTTGGTTGCAACTTATTGCTCCGAAAGAGAAGAGCCAATCGCTCATGCCGGTAATGGCACATGACCGTCATGTGCCCGATTCAGAAGGGCATCACACGTCACATACCGGTAGTGCACCCGACTCCAATGCTCTCTCTTGCGAAATTTCGAGCACATTTAAGCACTTCATATTAGCGTTAAGCGTCGTTTCGACGCTTCCAACGCGAATTCCGAGGATCGAAGGCGTTGACCTGCAAACGATCCTGACAAGTGCTCGCTGGATCGGTCCGCTCGCGCGCTCTCCACCACTCACCCACTTGTCCAGGCTTCAAACCTCTCAGAGGTTTCCCCTAATAGGCTAAGTTTTTCACTTTGCGATCAGAGTCGCAGAGCACTGGTATTGGAGACAAAAATGAAATTTTTTATCACGCCAGCAACGGTGTTGCTGGTGAGCACTTGTGTGTCAGCAAGCGAATTAATCGAAGAGACCGTGACAGTGGGTCAGCATGATACGAGAGTCATCGAATTAGTCGATGCTGTATCAGTATCGCCTGATCCTGCTGAGCTTATGAAAAAGGCGCCCGGTGCCAATATTGCGCGCAACGGACCATTGACAGGTATTCCACAGGTTCGAGGCTTATTTGGGCCGCGAATAGCGGTCGCGCTTGACGATACTTTTCTCGCACCGGCAGGACCCAATTGGATGGATCCACCGATTTCTTATGCGGCGACGGCCCAGTTGGAGTCGCTGACTGTTTACAGGGGAATTTCGCCTGTGAGCATTGCTCAAGAAAGTCTAGGAGGACTTGTTGTTGCAAAGACGAGGAGAATAGACTTCGCTTCCACTAATGTCTGGCAAACGGCTGGTTTGTTCGCTGGAAGTGCGCAGTCTGTGAATAGCGGCTATCAACTTGATGCGTCTATTCAAGCTGCCAATGATTCGAATAGATTCCGCGCGGCAATACTTTTGCAGTCAGGAGAGGATGCATCATTTGCATCAGGCACTATCGATCCTACTGAGTACGAGCGCGAGAAATATGACATCGGCTATGGATTTCGATGGGCTGACCATAGCGTTCAAATTGATTTTGGTCATCTCGATACCGGCTTTTCTGGCACACCTGCGCTGCCTATGGATATTGATTACGTGACCGGCAATACGCTTGATGTTTCGTATAAATATGAGCCGAGCGAGAGCCTTTCGCTTGAAGTGAGCGTGTTTGGCAGCGATCTCAACCATGGCATGACCAATTACCACTTAAGACCTGCGCCCCCGGTTGCTGGAAGGTATCGCAGAAACGTCGCCGTCACGGATAACCTTGGTTTTCGTATTGATGTTGAAGTACCGAAAAATCAATCGAGGTGGCGTTTTGGCATTGATGGATTCGAGGCTGTTCATACGTCCGACATTGATAACCCCAACAATGATGCTTTCTTCGTAACCAACTTTAACAATGCTAAACGCCGCGTGTTAGGAGCGTACGTTGAGCAAGAGATCCCAATATCTCGCACGACCCAAGTTGAGTGGGGCGCTCGTGTAAACAAGGTTAAGACCGACTCGGGTACTGTGAACGGTACTCCGGCTATGATGATGCCACCCGCGTCTGCCCTAAGAGATCAATTCAACGACGCTAATCGATCCAAAAGTGATGTGTTAGTGGATGTATTCGGTAAGGTGAATCGGGAGATTTCTGAGGACCTCAAACTTTACTTAGGTGTGGCACAGAAAGAACGAGCACCATCCTATCAAGAGCGATATCTCTGGTTACCCTTAGAGGCC
>CAJXZI010000086.1 GCA_913063005.1 uncultured Halieaceae bacterium
ATGGGTGTGTGAAGGGGGTGTGAATTGGTTTGTGAGTGCTTCAGCCAACGGTTTACTTTACGGGGTACTTTATGCCTTCCTTTTTGGTGCCCTTTTTGGTGCCCTTTTTGGGTTCTCGGCAGACAGCGGCGACTTGGCAAGAGGTTTCAGGCTGAGGGTATCTCCAAAGTAATGCCAAGCTTTTTAAAGACGGGGATAGACTCGGTAACCTCCCACACAGTCAGTGGGTGATCTTCTCTCCACGCATCGCTGAAATTCACCTCCAAACGAGCGTCTGAGGCTCTCGCATAAAACTCTGGGCTAATAGGAGGTACCTCTGCGTGCTTCAGAGTAACAGCTAATCGCAGTAGCACCAGCATACGAGCAAGCTTCTGCTGTTTACTCGTCGGTACGCCGTCAAAGAGGTAGTTTGGAAGCTTACCCCTGTGCCCCCGAAGCAGGCGGCTAATGAAAAGCTGGTCGCCCTGCGAGAAGCCCGGCATGTCAGAATTCTCGACCAGATAGGCGGAGTGGCGGTTATAGTGCTTCTGAGAAATAGCAATGCCTATCTCATGGAGCCGGCCTGACCAGGCCAGAAGGTCGATATCGTCTTCACTGAGATTCCAGGCACTGGCCGTTTCGATACCCAGTTGTTTGGCATACGCGCCTACCGAATCGGAATTTGCTATCTCTGCGGAGTATCGCTGCAGCATGGCTTGAACGGTTCGCTCTCGCACATCCTCGTGGCTGCGCCGGCCAATGAGATCGTAAATAGCACCCTCTCGCAGGGCACCGGAGGATGTACGCATGGCGCCCACCCCCAGGACATCAAAGATCGCCAATGTGATGGCTACACCCGCGGTGATAACACCACGGCGTCGCTCGTTAAGTCCCTCAAGATCAATGTCATCAACCGATTCAAATTTTAAAAGTGCCTTTTTGAGTTTTTTTAAGGACTTGTGATCGATGCCCTCACTGCGCCAGCCGGCTGCCGAAACAAGTAACTCGATCGCTTGTAGTGTTCCTGATGATCCCACGGCCTCGACCCAGTGCGCCTGCTTAAAATGTCGTCTGATGTGGGAGACTTCAATGCAGGCCTGATCATAGGCAGCTCTGAATCGTTTCTTATCAATTTTTCCGTCAGGAAAAAAACGCTCGCTGTAACTGACGCAACCCAGCTGAAGGCTCTCGAGCCGCTTTGGCTCGAACTGTTGTCCTAGAATGAATTCGGTGCTGCCGCCGCCTATGTCGACAACCAAGCGACTAAGTTCGTCATCCGCAAGTGTATGAGCAACGCCTAAGTAGACGAGCCGCGCCTCCTCACGCCCGTATATGACGTCAACAGGAACACCGAGAATAGCCTCTGCTGGTTCAGTGAATAGCTCCCGGTTGTGTGCCTGACGTAACGCATTAGTACCAACGGCACGGATTCTATCGGGCTTTACCGATGCTAACAGCTGTTGAAAGCGTTCAAGACAAGCCAGACCTCGCTCCACAGCATCGGCTGCGAGTTGGTGATTTTTCAGGCCTTTACCGAGTTGCACCTTCTCCGCGAGGACGTGAAGTGGACGAATCTCCCCGTGCTCGAGGCGTGCCACGATCAAGTGAAACGAATTACTTCCGATATCAATCGCCGCAAAAACGGGTTCATGCTGCAAAGCGTCGGGAGCGGATTGGAAATACTCGGGTTTCAATTCATTCACTCGAAACGTGTTTCACCGTGAGCATATATGAATCTGTGGGAGATCGGTGCGTGTAGATTCGATTTAGTGGCAAATTCAGTATCCAACGATGCGCGGTGTGCGCCCCGTAATGCGCGTACACAACTCATAACCAATGGTGTCGCAATGCGCCGCCACCTCATCCACGCTAGGACTGTCTCCCCAAAGTGTCACCTTCGTACCAAAATCAATATCAGGTATGTCCGTGACGTCTGCGGTGATCATATCCATCGACACCTTGCCAGCAAGCGGCACTGTGCCGTGAGGTGTTCCGATAGGTGTTCCATCCGCTGCGGCTCTCGGATAGCCGTCCCCGTAACCCACTGGTATCGTCGCGATTCGGCTCCGCCGTCGGGCAACCCATCGCCCCCCGTACCCCACCGTTTCACCCGTGTCTATCCAGCGTATTGCAGCCACTTGTGAGTTAAAGGTCATTACAGGACGTAGTTTCAATCCCGGGGGGAGTGCAATCAATGAACCTCCGTAGAGGGAATATCCGAGCCGTACCCACGACTCGGGCGGAGAGAGTACGCCTACGGTGCTAGCTGAGTTAGATAAACTTGCTCGCTCAGTGATCTCAGCTGCATCGTGTTGAGTGTTCAAAACCTCATTCCAGCGCGCCGTTTGACGATGGGTCAATGTTGACTTCGCATCCTCAGCATCAGCAAGGTGGCTCATTAATATGATTTGACTGACACCCTCGGTGTGCAGCGTCGACTGAACGTCGGCGACCTCATTGGGAGCGAAACCTAATCGGTGCATGCCCGTGTCCACCTTTAGCCACACCTGATCGGGGTTGTAAGGGTGGTTTCGCAGCCATTCCAGTTGGTAATGATTCGATATCGCGGGCCACAGAGAATAAGCGGTAATAGCTGTTATATCTTCAGGAGAGTGGGGGCCTTGCAACACTAGAATAGGCTTGGCGATGCCGGCCTCCCTAAGCTCGATGGCTTCCTCGGTAATGGCTACAGCGAAGGCATCTACGCGCGCCTCCAAGTTCTTGGCACAGACAATTGCACCATGTCCGTAGGCATTAGCTTTGACCACAGCCATTTTTTGTCTCGATCCCGCAAGGTGGCTCAATGCATCAAAGTTATGATTTAGCGCATCGAGATAAATTTTGAAATAACTGGGTCGCGGCACGTTGAGTCAGCCCTCTTAGTTATAAGTCAGCGCCCGAAGCGCAAAAGTTATGATTCAGCGCATCGAGATAAATTTTGAAATGACTGAGACGTGGCATGTTGAGTGAGCCCTCTTATTTGTAATTCAGCGCCCGAAGCAAAGGGTTATCGCACTTTGGTTACTGCTGTCGCTGCGCTTTTCAAGCACTAAAACAAAAAGGAAGCAAAAAGGAGGTAAAAGTAAGTGTCAACCGAATTGATCGAAGCGATGCGCCGCAAACAGCGCTTGTGCCTGCGACCAAACGGGCCCCGGTTTCCCGGCACCCACTGCCTCACCGTCAATCGATACGACAGGTTCAAGCTCTTTGGTTGAACTACTCAACCAAACTTCATCGGCAGCCATCACTTCCTGTCGCGAAATAGGCTCTTCCCGCACTTCCAGGTCACTGTGCTCTCGGAGTATCGCAAGCGCCATGTCTCGCGTGACGCCTGCAAGTTTGTGGTTATCGAGTTGTGGCGTTCGCACAACGCCGTTGGTGACCACGAATACATTACATGCCGCCGCTTCGGTTAGATTATCCTCAGCGTCAAAGAGAATGATTTCACCTGCACCTGAACCGACGCCTTCCATCATGTGCAAGACGTTGCCCAGGAGCGACGTGCTCTTGATGTGGCAGCGTTGCCATCTCAAATCCTGCCCGGACGTGACTCTCCACTGTGTCACTGTCTCCCGATTGCCATTATCGGGTTCGGGGATATCAAAAGTGTAAGCAAATAGGGTGGGCTTTGGCTGTTGAGGAAAGGCGTGATTGCGCTTCATCGTTACGCCACGTGTAACTTGCAGGTAGATGCCTAAATTGCCGTTACCGTTTTGCTCGAGCAATGCGTCGAATATTTCAGTCAACTCTGCGCGACTCCATGGAATTTCTATGCCGATTTCACGCAGTCCATTCTCAAAACGAATCATGTGTAAGTCTGTTCCGATGGTTTTGCCGCCATAAGACGGGATGACCTCGTAGATGCCGTCGCCAAACAGGAAGCCGCGATCCATCGGTGAAATTTTTGCATCCTCGAGAGGCACGTAGTCACCGTTTAAGTAGGCGATTGTCATTTTCTGATCCTTTACTGCTTGGGGGTTTTGTAAGCCGAACGAACGGCTTATATTAGTTCGCAAAGCGTTATATAAAAAGGATAAAAGAGCATGCCGACAATCACAGACCACGCGATTGCTACGCCCGATAAGCCAGCGTTCATCATGGGTTCCTCGGGGGAGATGGTTACCTTCGCGGAACTCGACGCGAGGGCCAATCAGATTGCACAGTTGCTTCGCGCCTCAGGCGTTCAGACTGGCGAGCACATCGCCATGATGTTGAAGAACTGCCGCGAATTCTTCGAAGTAGTCTTTGGCTGTGCACGCGCGGGTGTTGTCTTTACACCTATCAGCACGCACCTGAAACAAGAAGAAACGGCTTACATCATCAACAACTGCAATGCACGATTGTTTATCGCGTCTGCTTCACTAGGCGACGTGGCCGTCGAAGCGGCCGAGCACGCGCCAAACCTTGTGGGGAAGTTCGTCATCGGGGGCGAGGCATTGGGTTTTGAGGACTGGCATACGGCCGTTTCTGCACAGCCAACGGATCCCATCGCCGACCAGAGTCTTGGTGTACCTATGTTGTATTCATCCGGCACTACGGGGAAACCAAAAGGTATCTTCCGAGCACCGGAGAACACCTCTCTCGACGCACCGCATCCCCTTAAGTTGGCAGGGATGTATTTTGGGTTTAATGATTCGACTGTTTATTTGTCGCCAGCTCCGCTGTATCACTCGGCGCCTCTGTTCTACAACACCCTCAATATGACCGGTGGCGGCACATCGGTCATTATGGAGCGCTTCGATCCAGAGCAGGCGTTAGCGCTGATAGAGCGTTATAAAGCGACGCACAGCCAATGGGTGCCATCGATGTTCATTCGGATGTTAAAGCTGCCTGAGGAGGCGCGCAGCGGTTATGACGTGTCTAGCATGCGCTGCGCAATCCATGCTGCTGCGCCGTGTCCCGTAGATATCAAGCATCAAATGATTGATTGGTGGGGACCGGTGATCTTTGAGTACTACTCTTCAACGGAAGGCGTGGGCTTCACGATCATCGACTCAGAGGGTTGGTTAGCGCACCCGGGATCGGTTGGTCGACCACTCACTGGCGTACCAAAGATTCTTGATGACGATATGAATGTCTTGCCGCCCGGTGAAGTAGGGCAGATTTATTTCGACGAAATCGCTCGCTTTGAGTATTTTGATGAGCCCGGGAAAACCGAAGAAGCCTTCGATACCCGCGGATGGGGTACCGTCGGCGATATGGGGTACCTCGATGAGGAAGGTTATCTTTATCTGACCGACCGAAAGAACTTCATGATCATCACAGGGGGCGTCAATGTTTACCCCGCGGAGATCGAAGGACTGTTGGTGACGCACCCGCAAGTTGCTGACGTTGCAGTGTTTGGCATTCCGAATGAAGAGTACGGTGAGGAAGTAAAAGCGGTCATCCAGTTACTGAATCATGATGAGGCCGGGGATGAACTGGCCTTTGATCTTATTCAGTGGAGCAAAGAGCGGCTTTCCTCTGTGAAGGTGCCCAAGAGTATTGATTTCATGGAGCAGCTACCGCGAATGGAAAACGGCAAGCTCTACAAACGTCATCTTATGGACGCTTATAAGTAATTGGCTGAGGCGGAGCGCTACTGCCTTGCAGTGCCATAGTTCGCAGTGCCTTAGCTTGCGGTGCCAGAGATAGCGCCGCAGACTTCCTTTAGCAACGAGCAACGAGCAACGAGCAACGAGCAACGAGCAACGAGCAACGAGCAACGTCAATACGCGGTTTAAAATAAAAAAAGGCGGCCTAGGCCGCCTTTTTTGTGTGCAAAACGCGCACTGGTCCAGACATCATCTCAACCCAATGGTCGCTGCGGCCATAATGGTAAATGTTGCGATGACCGGTATGACAACGGTGATCACCGCGGTGTCACGGTAGGCTTCTTTATGGGTTAGCTGAGTGATGGTGAGCATCGTTATCACTGCACCGCAGTGTGGGAGCGAATCGAAACCGCCTGCAGCCACCGTTGCTACCCGATGCACTACCTCGGGGTCTAAGCCCATCGCGATGTAATCCTGTGCCATCGTCTGCATGAAGATCTGCAGTCCACCCGATGCCGAGCCCGTGATTGCAGAGATGATGCTGATTGAGCTAAATAGCGAGAGAAGCGGTGGGAGACCTGAATTCATGATCAGATCTCCAAATTGCTGAAAACCTGCGGTCTGAACCACGACGCCACCGTAACCAATGATGGCAGCGCTGTTCAGCATGGGCATTAGCGAGTCGTTGGTACCGTTTCCCAGCGTCGTAAAGGCGGTCTCTCGTATGTTGCTAAACAGTGCGAGACATAGGATGGTGCCGATCCCCAGGGCGATACTCGGCCACATAATGGGCTGGCTACCTGCAAAGGCCATCAGCTCACCCAATTGACCATCCCCACTGGGGAGTAAACGTGGCGAGATGATCAAGCCGATAACAACCACAAGAGGTAGTACGGCTGCTGGCCAGGAGGGTAAGTTGTCGTCAGATGTCTCTTGAAGCACGTCTCTGGGGCCCGGAACAAAACCCTCGCCTGCGGCTTTCGCAAGGACACGCTGATGTTCTAGATACCAGATGCCAAGGCCAATCATGACAGCAGCTGCGAGAAGACTCAGCATGGGTGCCGCTGTCAGTGACGTGCCCAATGCTGAGGCTGATATGGCGTTGTGGATCGATGGCGTGCCTGGGAGTGCTGTCAAGGTGAAGGTGCCTGCCCCGAGCGCCAGAGCGGCGCAAAAGAGGCGTTTGGGTATGTCTGCCTCGCGCAATAATTGCAGGCCCAACGGATAAACGGCAAAGATCACGACAAATACAACAACGCCGCCGTAGGTCAGCGCCGCACATGCCAGTGTGGTGATAATGAGCGCCCGGTCTGCCCCTAACTTCCGGACCAAAGCCATCGCGATACTGGCAGCTGCGCCGCTGTCACCCATGGCGCGCCCGAAGATGGCACCTGCGGCAAAAAGGAAGAAGAACTTCCCAGCAAAGGTGAAGGCGCCCAGCGGGCCTGCGGCGAAACCCGTTAGAAGCGAATCTGCCAAGGGCATGGCATTGGTGATGATCACGAACAGCGCGCTGAGAATAGCGGCGAACATAATATCGACACCGCGAAGTGCCATCCATATGAGTAGTGCGACACTGCCTATTAAACCGAGGTAGCCAATGATCTCCATGTTCGATCCTTTTTTTATTTATGTCGTTTTATAGTTGCGCGCTGCCAGCCAAACCTTAACGACTCCCAAGATAGCATTTCGCACTATCTCGAAGATGTGGTGTAGCAGCGCACAGTCGTAAAATTTGGGGGGTTCATGTATTCACAACCTAGGCTGAGGCGCTCCCAATGCACAGCGTATTTGTCCCTGAACTCGCTAGTCAGTATACGAGGCACCCATCGTGGATAATGGCTCCACCATTGCCGCCTTTGCTGCGGCTTCCGGGCTGGACGCTGTCCCAATCTGCGCTCGTTTGCGAATCCCCTGTGTGATCGAAGCGAGACGGAAGAAGCAAAAGGCCATGTAGAAGTTCCAGTCCTCGATACCTGGCTGACCGGTGCGCTCGCAATAGGTTTTTATGTAACTTTCGTCATCAGGAATGTTGAGCTCTTCACGCGATAAGCCTGAAAGCCCATTGATGCCCGCCTCCCGGGGGAATTGCCAAGCCATGAGCTGATAGGCCAGGTCGGCCAGTGGGTGACCAAGCGTTGAGAGTTCCCAATCAAGGATGGCAATAATTCTTGGTTCGGTGGGGTGAAAGATCATATTGTCCAATCGATAGTCGCCGTGAACCAGCGAGACACGTCCATCGTCCT
>CAJXZI010000087.1 GCA_913063005.1 uncultured Halieaceae bacterium
GGTTATCGGTGGGTGTTGCGGTACCACGCCAGAGCATTTGGCCGCGATGGTTGAAGCACTCAACTCAACCCCTCCACGAGCGTTCGATGCTGAGGTAATGACAGAGCAGCTGGGTAGGGCGTGGCCAGACTTGCCGAGCCGTGGCGGCGAGGGTGGTGGACGCCGATCTCGTCGCCGCCAGGGTTGATGCTTAGGTCTTAGATTGCCTCGAAGCGTTTTTCTTCGCGGTTCTTCTGTACTCGGCTAGCCTCGAAAACCTGACCGCTCATAGCGATGTAAACGCCCGGTTTAGCGGTTACACAGCGGCCACAGCTATACGGATATTGAACCCCGGGGTTTATCTGAGGTTAGACGTTAAATCGCTTCGAAGCGGTTTTCTTCGCGGTTCTTCCGTACTCGGCTAGCCTCGAAAACCTGACCGCTCATAGCGATGTATACGCCCGGTTTAGCGGTTTGCACAGCGGCCACAGCCATACCCATATTGAACACGGCATCTGTGGTTCTGAAACGTGCCGGCGTTAACGCACCTGTGAGCACAATGGTCTTTTCCGGAATGCCCTCGATCGCCTTTGCCGTCTCAGGCATGGTGTCAGTGCCATGGGTAATCACGAAGAGCGTTCCTGGGTCGTTCTCGATATGGGATCGAATGCTGGCGCGGTCTTCTTCGGTCATTTCGATACTGTCTTTTTTCATCAGTGCGACGACGTCATAATCAAAGTCCACCAAGGCGTCGGTCAAGATGGCTGTTGCGATCGAGTCGCCCACTTCAAACTGGCTAAGCGCGTCGAAGTAGATCTTGTCGATGGTACCGCCCGTTGAGATGAATTGGATCTTCACTGTTTTATCGATATCCCGATGAATTTCTTAAATTCGCTTTCCGCTTTCCGCTTTCCGCTTTCCGCTTTCCGCTTTCCGCTTTCCGCTTTCCGACGGGGGCGCTTTTGTAATAATGATTTTAAAAAAATTTCTATAGCCTCTTCTCATTTCTGAGGACGCTCTTTGGGCGCTCCGTCGTAATCTAATGCCAATAGATGGTCTTGGTGCCTGGTCACAAACGTGGCGACCTAATCCTATGGTCGAGCGAACCCCGTTGTCATCATAACCCGGCTATCAAGGCTTCGGTTTCGCGCCATGTGCGTTCTGCGATCTCTGAATCGACAGCCCATTGCCTGACACCGGTAAAGGCGGTGCTATCGTCAGGGACAAGTTCAGAGATATTACAGTCCTCACAATACACGCCGCCCATATCATTTAGTGAACTTGCGGTGGCGGCCCAAAGTGATGTGGCACAGCCTTGGGTTGTTGTCTTAAACAATTTTGCGGCGACCTCCGAAGGGTTTCCGTCGGAATCTGTCCATCCAAACTCGGCCATCTCCGCATTACCGAGATGTCGCTGTAGCGGTGTAAAGATACCGCCTGGATGTACAGAGAATGCCCGTATGCCGTTGTTTTTCTCACGGCGATCCAACTGGACGGCCATCAAGGATTGCGCAGATTTTGCCTGACCGTAGGCTTGCCACTTATCGTAATCGCGGTGCTGGTAGTTCATGTCATCAAAGCGTACGGGACTCATTCGGTGAGCAATTGATGACAGCGTAATAAGGCGTGCACCGTTGGCGTTACGGAGCGATGGGATCAATGTTTTCAGCAGCGTAAAATGGCCTACATGGTTAACGCCTAATTGCCACTCGAGTCCTTGCTCGGTGCGGCCAAGCGGACAGGCCATCACACCCGCGTTGAGGATGGCGAGATCGAGCTTTGAGTGGTTTTCCGCAAAGGTCTCACCAAATCTCGTCACTGAAGGTAAGTCTGCAAGATCCATAAATCCGATCTGTTCAGCGGGAATAATGCCTTCGAGGGATTTGACTGCGCGATCGACATCGCGCGAGGGAACAAACACCTTAGCACCTGCAGCAGTCAACGCTCTTACCGTCTCAACACCAATACCGGAGTACCCCCCGGTGACGAGCGCAACTTTCCCCGAGAGATCTAGGCCTGCCACCACTTCGCTGGCTTCGGGTTTGCTACTAAAACCTGTTTCGATCGGCTTTTGTTGTTCTGAGATACTCATACGGGACCTGATTTTTAAGTTGTGATTTATGCCTATTCAAACACTCGAGTCACAATAGCGGTGACTTTTTTGCGCTCTTTTTTGCTCTGTTTTTGGTTCTCTTTATGGCACACCTTGCTTATGGCGTCCCTCGCGATACCTTTTCGGCCACTATTTTTTTCCCACTTGTTATGACGCCTCTCGTGGCACCTCTTGTGGCGCCGCGCAGAGACGTATTGGGTACTGCCTGTTTTATTGATTGACTCGCAAACGGCTAGGGCAGTGGCTACTCTGTCGCAAAGTGGGAGTGTGAGAAAAAGAAGGATAAACGCATGTCGTTGGAAACAATATTCAGCCTTTGTAGTGGCTTGGCGATGCTGGGATGGCTGGGATTGGCCGTCGCACCAAAAGCAGACCTCACGCGTCGTCTGTATCCCTCAGTCGTGGCGCCCATCATGCTCGGACTGGTTTACGCCTATTTGATGGTGAGCTTTCAGGGCGAGGCGCCGGCAGAGGGTGGCTTTGGGACTTTGGAAGAGGTCAAAGCACTCTTTAGTGTCGACGCTTTACTGCTAGCAGGGTGGATTCACTACCTGGCGTTTGATCTATTTATTGGTGCTTGGATTCTTAGAGATAGTCAGGATCATCAGATTAACCATTTTCTGATTTTACCCTGCCTTTTCTTTACGCTCATGGCTGGACCCTTCGGTTTGCTTTTGTACCTTGGCTTGCGTGCTCTACTTCGAAGTACTAACAAGGCTTAGCGAATCACATCCAGTTAATTGCGCCGTAGCCCGTATTCACGGCGAGGAAAGTGAATAGCGCCATATTTCGCCGGTTTTGCCGGAGATAGGCGCCGCCAACCGCAATCGAATATCCGACACACCAGAGTGCAAACGACAGCACTGGATCAAGCCACTTGGTCGTCATACCGACACCAGAAACTACGGTGATCACGAGAGTAATATTCTCCAATAGGGCGGCGCGAGGGTTGCTTGCCTCGGTCATTATTCGATGCTCCTAAGCTAGAACTTCTTTTTAAGCGACAAACGGGCTTTTAGCGACCATCAGCCGCCATTTCCGTGGCGCGTGCTTCGAGTGCGTCGATCACGGTTGCGTATGCAGGCTCTAACCATGATGAATCCCAAAACCAGAGACCAATTCCGCGATCAAGTTCGTGTTGGACGACGCGAGTCCCACCCTCGACAGGCTCTAGCAGCCACTGATGATTAAAAGTAATGATGCCGGGGGTGCCGCCGTATTGGTGAATCTCCCGAAAGGGCCTTACCGCTTTGACGTTTGCAGACATCTCCACGAGCGCTCCCGTCGGAAACCGCACGGTATTGGTGAGCGAAGCGCCTTCCTCGTAGGCGCCATCAACACCGACGAAAACCGGGTTCCATTTCGTAGTAGCGTTCGGTGTCCGTCAGAATCTCCCAGATAACAGCATCGTGGGTCTCAATGACACGCTCGACGTGGAAGGTTTTTGTTGTGAGGAGCGCTACTCCCAACAATACAACTATAAGGCTGGGTAGGCCCCATTTGAAAAACGCCATGACCAAGGTTTTACCTTCAGTTGGTTGGACCTGAAGGCGCCATCATAAAGACAACGGTAATGCCTTTTCAGTCGCTTTTCAGGTTCTCAGCTATAGCGTCGAGGAAGCCGTGCATATCGACGATTCGTTCGCTCTCGGGATCGGTTGTCTTTCCCTTTAAGTCCCCGGTGATCGTACCTTGCGCGACGGTTTCAATCAGTGCAGCTTTCAAACGAGCAGCGTAGTCATTGAGCGCTGCATTATCTTCTCGTATCGCGAGTTCTTCTAAGGCACTCGCAACTGCGAATATGAGCGCTGATGAGTTGAAGTTGGCCTCTTTACCGTCAGTCTCTAAATAGCGAAGGTACAAATCGTGGGCCGTTCCGTGAGGTGCCTCGAAGAGTTTGGTGCCATCCTTACTGATGATCACCGAGCTCGCCGTCGCAAGGCTACCGCCCAGGGCCGCTGAGATATCAGAGAAGATATCGCCATCCAGATTCTGCGCCGGGTAAAGTCCCCAACGAGGCGGATCACAGATCATCTTACTGAGCTGACGAGAGGGGCGCATAATCATGAACGAGGGGGGTGGCGTATCGAGCGCTGCCAATTCTTTCCTAATCTCCAAGATAATCGAGCTGTAAACTTCATCGTAGTTGACGAACTCACGCTTCAAGCCGAAATAGACTTCTTTCTTGTTGAGCGCCGCATCGTGAAAGACCTGGCTAACCCAGTCTTTGATCGCCTCGCGGTCGTTCGACATGAACAGGATAGGGTCCCCTTCGTCGACGTAGCGAGCGTGCTTTTCCTCGCCATCAACGATCACCTTGATCACGCCTTTCTCGGGCGCTGGTGTGTTATAGCTACCGTATTGATCACCGCCGCCAGCACTCATCCGCGAAATAGAAACGTGGGCTTTGCGCTCAGGAAGGCCATAGCGCTTGAGCTGCTGTACGAGTTTGAAGAGCTTCATGCCACTGACGTTATCGGGCACTCCCCACAATGCGCGCTCAGGTGGGTTTGAAACAATCCGCGCGGCTTGTGCATCGATAAGTTCGTAGTGATAGGTAAGCCCCGCTGCAGCAACCTTGGCTTTGTAGTCTTGCTCGTAGATCTCTTCGATAGCCGCCCGCATGACGCCGTCGTAGCCGGAGACCACCGTGTCCTTTAGACCTAGATAGATATCGCGTTTCTCGTCGATTGCCCGTTGGAAGAATCGATGTGCCCACGCCTTGACGTCCTCTAGATCATTGGTGGCTAACATCCAAGGATCGCCTTTGTTGAGCGAACGTCGGTGTAGCTCAACCGGGTCGCCGCTTGACCCTACGAACATGACTTTGGCCACGCCCGTGGCATTGGACAGTTCGCTATAACTGAAGTCCAAGCCACCCGTTTCCATTGTGTCGACTTCGATGTCGCGATCGATCCAATCGGGACGAACACTCTTCAGATTTTTAAACTCGATGTCCTCGCGAGTGATGTTGCCGCTAATACCTTTTCGAATAGCGCCGTTAGGCGATTTTGTGGCGAGGGGGTCAAGCGCCGATTCTTTGATATCGGGGTGCTTTGCGAGGAGGTCATCAAGCTGTGCGCGGTTGACGGTCATACCCGCATTTTTGATACCGACACCGTGCTCCTTCAGCGCAGCGATGGCGTCGTGAATCACCGTTCCATTACTGGTAAAGCGCTTAGGTGCAGATAGGTCGATTTCGACAAGTTTGATATCGAGCGGCAGCGAGACAAAGCGCGCCAAAATTTCGTTAAAAGCAACTTGTGCCATCTCATCGCCATGCAGAACAACGAGTGGCTTCTCGACCTTAATTTTTTCGCCCACAGCAAACCCCCTGATAAAAAAGTGCGATGGCGAATCTTGCCAATCTTCATGCGGCGAGAGGGTATCTGAGATGCCTCGCAAACCCTAGGTTACTTTTACACAGATCACGCCGTCTTGCGGTGAGTGGGGGCTAACTACGTTAAGACGGATTCTGCCCGTCGCTGTTTGTTAATCTGGTACTTATCGAGTTGCGCAATGGGGCGTGTGACATCGCTCAGTGGTAATAAGCAATGTAAGTAGGCACTGCGACGTGATATCGGAAGGCCCCATCACTTATGCCTAGCCGGCCTCCTCGCAGTAAATCAAAGCTTGGACCTATGGCGAGTGAGGAAGGCGGATAACAAGTAGCGACAAAGCGGCAAGAGAACGAGCGGAGAGCAGAGAGAAAGACGGCTCAGCGTGCTACGCAAAAAGAAGCCTTTTAAGGCTTCTTAAACAGCATCGTGAAGCGATCTGTATTTCCTGTTACCGATCGACGTCCTACCTCGTAGACAAGCTCATCATCGTATCGGTAATGGAGATCAGAGAAGTCGACGAATTCGAAGCCTGCTGCTTCGATCTCCTTGATCATGAGAACCGGGTCCATGCGCCGCCAGTTTTCAGAATTGTCTGACTGCATGTGTCGACGAGTGTGGTCGACAACACCGTAGAGACCGCCGCTTTTAAGCACTCGGAAGGCTTCCGCATTAAGCTGCGCGCGAGAGCTCTCGGTGAAGTTATGGAGGTTGCGAAAAGTCAGCACCATGTCGACGTCAGACGTATCGATGGCTAGATCTTCGATCACAAAGCGACGGCCACCGTCTTCGCGCGCCATCTTGCTCATACTGACAGAGGCAACATCAACGCTCGAAAGCTCACCCGCCTGTATCATTCCTTTTACACGATCGGTGCCGATAGCGACCTGTAAGTTTCCTGACTCAGCGAGAACGGGAGCCAGAATTTTTGTGTACCAACCGCCACCGGGGACAAGCTCGAGCACCTTCATGTCGTCCTTCAAGCCAAAAAATTCTAGCGTTTGTAGGGGCTTTCGATTGGCGTCGCGCGCCATATCTGCACTGCCCCTGCTCTCATCAGCGATAGCGGCTTTCAGTTTTGCAGAAGTGTCTGCCGCGACATGCGCTCCAGAGAATACGGCGACAAGGAATGCGGTAAGTGTGAGTGTTAATCGAACGTTCATCGTTATCTTCCTTTTCGACGTTTGGTTCTAGGTGAATAAGACGTTCTAACTGTTAGTGAGACTCCAGGCGCTAGCGAGGCTCCCGGAGGAGATCGCCAAAGAAGATACCATTCACGAGTAAGCGCTGTGTTCCCCACCAGAATGCCCTAAAGGTTGGACTATCCAAGCTCAGGACAACGGCCCCGTCACCTCGCTCATCCACCACCAAGCCTGCTGAATTAGCAACGAGCGTCCGGTTCTCGTCGGACATGTAGCCCGATAACAGGGGCGCATCGGTGTAAATAACGGGTGACGAATACGCGTTCGAGGATGGGTTCATGAACCGATTTGTGGTCCTGAATACCGCAAGCTCACTGGACGTATAGCCGTAGCCCAGTGGGTGCGAGGTATCGAGATCTCCCTGCAAGATGGCTCCGCGTACCAGTGTGAAAGCGTACTCGTCGGAGGCTGTTGCAAATGGCTTTCGCTCCGGGAGCAGTGCGCTTTGTGCCTCAGAGCCTGCATTTTTCTTCCTGGCACTCTTCAGGTCAGACGCTTGTTGCTGTGCCGGTGTCATGCGCCATGTTGTCTCGGTCAGTTTTTGATCCGCAGCCCAAGCAACGGTCGACGCACCTTGAAGCCACAAGACGCCTCCTGCCTTAACGAACGTATCTAACTGTTCTGTCGCACCCGCAACCCGTAGCGGTGTCGTCATGATGACATGCGTGTAGTTGTCGAGATCGACACGCCTTAAGTTGTGGCTATCCACCATGGTGATCGGCATATCAACGCGTGTGTCGAGCAAGTGCCAGATTTCCCCAGTGCCGTAGGCAGACGTGCCCGGACCGGTGACCATGAGCACCTTTGGCAGCGTGAGCACATCAAATGCCCTACTGCCTAAATCGATACCCTCAGGCGTGTAGCTACTCGCGGCAGGATGGATGTTTAGGCCTTTCGAATGTGCTTCGGTGAGCAATGTCATGGCCGCCTCGGGGATAGACTCTTGTAGCCTCGGCGCTACAAACAGCGTACCGAAGCCAAATTCGACAGCGCCTTCACTCGTAGTCATGGCTGTAAATGGCGCATTGGCGACACGCACGTTTGCACCGGCGTCCAGGAGGTCGTAAAGCAATGCGGGGCTTGCCGAGTCACGCCAGTCGATGAGGTAACCGATTGAGGACCGCC
>CAJXZI010000088.1 GCA_913063005.1 uncultured Halieaceae bacterium
TGACAAACCGGATAGAGCAAAGCCGTCAAGATGGGACTGGCGTGAGATTAGCGGGCAACTCGGGGCCCCGCTCTTATTGTTGTTTTAAGATGCCTCTATTACGGAGCTTTTTCCCCGGGCGTCCCCACCTGAAGATCGTTCTCCTGCGTAGATTAATCAGTGAAGTGCATGCAGCTAAAAGAAATCTCAATCAGCTGCGCACAAATCATCGAATAGAGCTAGTCTGAGTTCACCGTGTAACGCCTGGTTATCCGTCCTTTTCGACTCTCACCGCTATACAGCGGTTCGTGGAGGACCTCATTGCTGTAGTCTTCGGCTTGATCAAGGTAGTGCGGCGATTTAGGGTTGGTCATATCGTTGCCGTACTGATGCGTGCCAAGCACCTTTTGCTCGCCATCGGGCGTCCAGCGAATGAAGTAATACAGACCGTCGCCTGCGACAGCTGTTAGATGGTCATCACCATCGAGACGTCGAGAATAAATGGCTCGGAGGGTGTCCGGCCCTCCCGCAACGGGCCAGTGCTGACCGTCTCTACCATGACGATTAACATCACCCCATCGGGGATCCAGTCGGCCACCAATGTCCAGCGTTTGATCAATGCAGTCATCAAGTATTTTTTGCGCATCGGGATTGTCAGTGCCGCCACTTTCTGCCTGCCACTCAGCGGCGAGTACACAAACACCCAGCGCGGCTCCTCGATTGGCTTTGTCGGTCCCACGATCCCAAGCTGATAAAATATCAATCGCCTGACTGACGTTATCGCTGGATTTTGGCAGTGCGGTCACTTCGTTTAGGAATGCCATACCGCGATAGTTAATCGAGTAGCGGTTGTCGTGTTTTAGCTCCCAGGCTTCGTCGAATGAAATTCGCTCGAATTGATCGAACAGTTCTAGTCCGCGTGTCGCTCGGTTGGTCATGCGGGTCTGCCAACCCCCATTCTCTGGTACCTCAGCGAGGACTGGGTTGTCCTGCGGCTCACTGACGTTGAAGGGTGTTTGGTTAGCGCTGTGTACAAATCCCGATTGCGGATTCGTCACTTGTGGTAACGAAGAAGTAGGGTGGTAACGATCCCAAATGAGCTCGGAGCGATCACCCGGAAGGTACTGCTGCCAGTCCCAACCAGGGGCTCTCACCGGTAACTGTGCGTTGTGGATGAAGTGAATATCACCGTGTCGATTGGCGTACACGAAGTTAAAGCTTTGAATGTGATTAAGGGCAACCGCCGCTTTCCACTCATCGAAGTTCTTTGCTTTGTTCATCGCGAGCCATTGCTCGACCTGCTTCATCTCATCGATACCCGCGTATCGAATCGCATAGACGCCGTGGTCGGTCCTGAGTGCTGGGCCATGCGCTGAGCGCAGGACTTCGCGTTTAACCGACCAAGGAATAAACCCCCAGAGTTTAAGTTTAAGCGTGACTTCGCCTACCTCGAGATCTTGCCACTCGCCATCCAATAGATACTGATCCGGATTATCTGGATTCATCTCCAAAACGTAGATATCCACGAGGTCTGGCTTATTAACGGTCGCCCCCCAACCATGTTCTTCGGTAAATCCCACTCCCATTGTCGGCGCGCCAGGGAAAAGTCCACCCATAACGTTTAGGCCCTCGCCCGATTCGATATGTGCCTCATACCAGGCAACGGGGCCGGTCAGCGGTTGATGCGAGTTGATGATGAGGTAGGTGGAGCCATCTTCTGTGCGCGAGGGCGCAATCGCGGTGGCGTTAGAGCCGATAGGCTCTTTCGGCTGCGGGTTGTAGGGCGCTTTGCTGACGGTGTTGGGGCGCTCATCACCAAAGAGTGCCAGTACCGGTTCATTGAAGCCGTAGAAAAGTGGATGTCGCAACATGTGGCCCGCGACAATGTCCTTGCCTGTGACAGGAAGCAATTCTGGGTGTTTGACCTCCGAGGGGTTATCAGCAGCAAAGGCGTTAAAGCCAGCCGCAAATGCTTCAACGTAAGCACGGATTTCAGGCGACAGATCAAGCTCGTAGTTTTGATCTAGCGCTCCCCACAGATCAAGCCACTTAACCAGGTAATCGGTTTGTGCACCTTCCTGTCCCTCATAAAGCCCTGCGATACCGCGGTAAAAGGGGAGGCTGCCTTCCATTATGGGCCAGGCATCCTCTGCTTGCGCGTATGCAAGTCCAAATGCTGCGTCCGCGTCAGTAGCACCTGAAATATGAGGCACCCCATAGTTATCGCGCTCTATGGTCGCCTCGAGACCACTTGCAGCTTGGGCCATGATCGCGAGTCCGATCGTGACGACAAGACGCTGGACAATGCGAATGCCTCGCACGGTTTTGTTCCAAATGTTTGTTTGCATATTCTCGCTCGTCATTTATCTAGGAGGCGTTTGCACGTTATATACCGAAAAAGCATATCGATCGAATTCTTTATTATTTTTATTGCCTGAGGTTTGTCCGTATTGTGCGCCCGCCAAGACTACCCCGGTTGTCCAAAAAAGGGGTTGGCACTGCCTATTAAACCAAGGAAGTTAGAAGAGAAAAAAGTGAACAGAACTAAGCATCTTGTCGCTCCTAGTTTAGGGGCTCTACTAGTCTGCGTATCGCAGCTAACTAACGCAACTAACGGGTATTTCACCCACGGCATCGGCCCGGCCAGCAAAGCGATGGCGGGTGCAGGAGATGCACGGCCCAGCATGGCAATAGACGCGGCAAACAATCCGGCGTCGGGCGCACTTTTAGCGGAGTCAGCCGATGTGGGTTTCGCATTGTTTGCGCCTTACCGCGAGTACACGGTGTCTGACAGCATGGTGAACGGGCAAATGGGTGCTTTTACGCTCCAGAGTTCGCTGGACTCTGTTGAAGGCACTGTAAAAAGTGATCGGAACTTATTTGCTATTCCACACTTTGCCAAAAATTGGCGACTGTCAGAGGCGTCGGCGCTCACACTGTCTTTTTATGGAAGAGGCGGCATGAACACGACTTATCGTCAGGGCGCAGCAACGTTTGACCCTGACGGTCCAGGGCCTGCCCCTGTCATGACGCTCGAAGGCACGTTTGGTGCCGGTAACGCGGGCGTTAATCTGTCTCAGGCCTTTTTAGAGATCGCTTACAGTATCAAGGTTGACGACTGGACCTTCGGCATAACACCGGTCATTGCCTACCAAATGTTTGAGGCAGAGGGTCTCGCCACCTTTACGCCTTATACCGAAACTTATGTGAACGCCTTGTTTGAAAGTGGGCAGGGTGCACCTGCCAGCAATCTCACCAACAACGAGAGCGATACCAGTTATGGTGTTGGTTTAAAGGCTGGCGCAATCTGGAAAGCGTCAGAGGCGCTAAACCTATCGGTAAGTTATGCATCGAAAATAGGTATGGGGGAATTTGATGATTACTCAGACCTCTTTGCGCAAGCTGGTGGATTCGATATCCCCTCAAATCTCAGGTTTGGAGCGTCTTACCAGCTCAATGACACGTGGACCCTCAACGCCGATGTAGAGCGAACCTATTATTCTGACGTTGACTCGGTCAGTAACCCCTCGGCCAACGTATTTGCCTGTCCCACGGCAGGGCAGGGTGGAATGGACGTCACATCTTGTTTGGGTGGCGACAATGGGTTCGGATTCGGCTGGCAGGATATTACAACCTACCAGTTCGGCGTTGCGTGGCAGCAGAGCCAAGATCGTGTGGTTCGGTTTGGCTATTCAAGAGGTGATCAGCCCATTTCTCGCGCTGATGTGCTGATCAACACCTTGGCCCCGGGTGTCATCGAGCAGCATCTCACACTGGGTCTCACACAGACGCTTAACAACGGTCACAGACTCTCCGTTGCATTGATGTATGCACCGGAAAACTCCGTGCGTGGCACGAGCCTATTCGATCCGACCCAGAGCATTGAGCTGTCCATGGATCAGTATGAGATCGAAGTCTCTTACACGTTTTGATTTTTAGCCTAAATCGGTCACCCTTAGCACTATTCTGAGGGTGATTCTTTATGGGTTTAATTGCAGCTGCTGTTCCTTTTTTTCTGCTGTCGATCCTTGTTGAGTGGTTGTGGGGCCGATGGCGTGGCCGCGACACTTATAGACTCACGGATGCGGTGAGCAGTCTCACTTTGGGGGGATTATCGCAGGCCCGTCGCTTTGTCGCTTTAGGTGTGGGCGGTTCGGTCTACGCATGGCTTGCCTCTATAACACCCTTCACGACCTGGAGCGCTGAAGGAGGGTGGGCGTGGTTGCTTGCGTTTGTTCTATATGACCTTTGCTATTACTGCTCGCACCGTGCAGGTCATGAAATTAAGCTCTTTTGGGCCGCTCATGTGGTCCACCATCAGAGCGAAGACTACAACTTGTCCACGGCTCTTCGTCAAACGAGTTCGGGCTTTTTGTTCGGTTGGATTTTTTACACCCCGATGTTTTTCATCGGTGTTCCTGCTGAGATGATGGTGACAGTGGGGGCGTTAAACCTTATTTATCAGTTTTGGGTTCATACGGAGCATGTCGGTGAGCTCGGTTGGTTCGAGTATGTTTTCGTGTCTCCCTCTAATCACCGCGTGCACCACGCAAGGAATGCTCGATACCTCGACCGCAATTATGGTGGTGTCTTTATTGTGTGGGATCGGCTGTTTGGTTCCTATCAACGCGAACTGGCGTCTGAGCCTTGCGTTTATGGCATTACGAAGCCCATCAGGTCCTGGTCACCCGTTGAATCGTGGGTGCATGTCTACCGGGATATGTTCAATGACATGCGGCAGACGAGCAATTGGGCCGAGCGGCTGTGGGTGCCGTTCTCACATCCGGGCTGGCAGCCCTCGGATGTGGCGGCTGCTAGGCCGTTGTCGGAAGGGGATGAGCTGCCTTTTGAGAAATACGACCCGCAGGTCTCAGTGGCGCGAAAAGTGAGCGGCGCGGCCAATCTAGCTCTCATCACGGTACTGCTGATCTTGGCGCAGCGTAGCGAGATTTTGCGTGGGTATGAGGCTTATGTCTGGGCGCTTATGTTGTGGTTTGGAGTCGGCAACGCGGCGCTTTTGAGTAATGCCGAGTCTCGGCTCTTCAGATTTCAAGAGGGCGTCAAACTGATCGCGCTTGCCGTGTTGGCGGGGCTGTTGTCACTTCCACTGGCACTCGTGATTACGCCACTGGCCCTGATCGGTGTGTCTTGGCAGCTTTTTGAAAGAGAAAGTAAAGAGGTGGCAGGCGCCACCTCTTGATGTCGGTTTACAGCGTGCCGATGTAAGCGGCTAGGTTGCCGATGTCATCGTCAGTCATTGGCTTCGCAACTGGCCACATCATGGCTGATTGCGCGCCGCGCGCTTCACCAGCGCGGTATGCAGTGAGCTTGCCTGAAATCTCACTCATAGCCTGTCCCGCAAGCTTAGGACCAATACCGCCCTCGCCGTTGCCACCGTGACATGCAATGCACTGGCCGTAGTAAGTCTCGCCCAAGGCCTCGGGAGAGGCTGCTGCCAAGGCTTCTTGCTTAACGCGCTCGATGTCGGCGATGCTGCCACCGTTTTCTGCTTTCCACTCTTGGTAGCACTCGCCCACACATACGTTGCGGTTGCCGGTCCACGACGCGTCATTGGTGGTAGTTCCGACCCAAATGATGGCGGTAATGGCGATCGCGAAGCCCGCGACGATGACGTTTGTATTCATTAAATTCCCCCGGGTACAAACACTGGTTTTTTTATCGGCGCGAATGATAAGGGGTTTGATTGGTTGATGTAAGTAGCTCGTTGAGCAACCCGGTAATTTCACCTTTATCGGCGCTATTGCCACTCGCTATATTGCAGGCGTATCTAACAGATTAGGTACAAATCCGGTTGGTGTTCGTGGAAAGCGTAGCCAAATACCCCCATACTCGGCGCCCTCAAGAGATTCGTGTTTTCATGCACCGTTTATTTTCCCACAGTTAGAAGGTAGCCCCGATGGAAAACGCCGCTTACACCGGGCAAATCAAAGTGAGATTTGCCGACACTGACGCCAATGGTCATACCTATTTTGGCAGCTACTTAGTGCTAGCTGATGAAGTGGTTTCAGAATACCTCGCCCAGGTTGGCTGGGACGGTGGCATTGATGGTGATTTTTTGACGTTTACTGTGAATGCCAATATCGACTTTATCGGTGAATGCATGGCCTGGGATATTTTGGAGGTGTCCTGCAGTTTCACTAAACTAGGGAACAGCAGCTGCGCGCTCGCGTTTGAAATGTTGAATACATCAACCAATGAAATAGCTACTCGAGGCTCATTTACGTATGTATTCGTAGACAAGGAAACGCGAAAGAGTCGTCCAATTCCGCAACAAATTAAGGACGCTATCGTCGCAGCACAGCCCGAGTTGGCAGTGTAGTCAGCTGGCGGGTGAGTTGACGCAATACGTTTGCTTCTCGCTTGCGTACTGCAAAGTACATAGGCAGCCATCGAGCAAGGTAGCAGCGGAAAATGAGCGAGACGATTAACCCTCAGGGGAACCCGCAAGGTAAAGGTGTGGTGATGGTG
The DNA here is from genome assembly GCA_913063005.1 of uncultured Halieaceae bacterium. Taxonomy (GTDB): domain Bacteria; phylum Pseudomonadota; class Gammaproteobacteria; order Pseudomonadales; family Halieaceae; genus Luminiphilus. Next base: position 6,469 of record CAJXZI010000088.1, read on the forward strand.
CTGCAGCAAATGGCTGCTGCGGCGCCGTCGGAAATTCGCCCCAAATCTGCTGATGAGGCGCTTCTCGATTACTGGTGCTCGAGCTTGGTTTTGTCATCAGCCTTTAAGTTTCGTGTTGCGCCCGACAACACTTATTTTCTCTATCGCGTCGGTGCCGAGTGGCAGCTCTCACTCATTGCACCCGCCGAGTGGGGTGCCCGCATGCCTGGCGAGTTCGTTGCAGAGTGTCAATTGAGCCAGGATATGACCTGGCAACTTCAGTTCGATGACGGCTTAAGTCAGACGGTCCGCGATGCGCTGGTCGCGTTTCTCGAAGGGTTTCAAGCGCAGGCAGCTTCATCGTCAAGCTTCGATGAGATGCTCCCTGATTACGTCGAAAGCCTCCCGTATCAGCAGCGCGTTCTCGCATCAGCGCTCAAGCGATCGCTTAAGCACTCACTGCGACTTGCCGGCGATAACGGCGTTGGGCTTTTAGCGGCGGTAGTCGAGCGGCGGCTCTCTATCACCCAGTAGCGCCTCGTATTGGAAGTTTGGGCCGCGTCGAGTATCGAACTCCGCTCTAGCTGCACTTAACAGTGCTGGATTCTTGAAGAGATCGACGGCGGTCAGCGCCATGGATTTCGCGGCAACAATCATTCCCTTGTGGCCAATTGGTGTGCGGCCTGCGGCAACCGCTTGCCATGTATGAGCGCCAGTGCCCGGCACCCAGGTCGCAGCACTCATACCGACGGTTGGTACGGTCCAGCTGACATCACCAACGTCTGTAGATCCGTTTCCGCGCGAGCCAGAGGCATAGGGCTTAACTTGAGCGGCACGCTCTGTGATGAATGAGTCGTCGGGCAGGCTTTTTGCGAGTTCCGCTGCGAATGCCTTATCTGCCTCGCTGTAGTGCACACCCCCCACGGCTGAAAGATTTTTGTGCATAACCTCAGCGAGCGTGTCATTGGGTAGAACGCTGTAGTTTCCATGGATGATCTCGTAGCTCATGGACGTGCCTGTGCCCATTGCCGCAGCCTCGGCGGTCGCAATCACACGATCCCAAATCGAGCGCAGGGTGTTTTCATTCGGGTGTCTTACGTAATAAAAGCTCTGCGCTTTGTTAGGTACAACATTGGGTGCCGAGCCACCGTCGGTGATGACGTAGTGCAGTCGTGTTGACGCAGGAACGTGCTCGCGCAAGAGATTAACCATGAAGTTCATAGACTCGACAGCATCGAGGGCTGATCGACCACGCTCCGGCGCCGACGCTGCATGCG
>CAJXZI010000089.1 GCA_913063005.1 uncultured Halieaceae bacterium
CAGATCTGATGCCTTGAATAATGCGTTCTGAGTTTTTGATGAAAATGGGTCGCGACGAAAAGCTTGCAAGCAGATCTTGCACGTCCTCAGGTATTTCCTCTCCGTTTAGCGACGGCGCCAGATCGGCACCAGCGACGCCTACAATGAGAACCCCAAGGGTTTTAATGACTTCCAGTGCTTGCTCGCTGCTTACACGGAGTACATCAGCTGAAGCTACGGCAATTCGATCGACCTGTTGAAGAAAGTTTCTTTTCGAAAGCAAAAGGCAATCTAGCGATACATTGTGCTCAATAACCTTTTCAAGACGCGCCTGCAGTGGGACATAAAGAGCGTCTCCAAATGCAGTGTCATAGAGCAATTCGCAAAACGCTCGGTCCTCTAACGTCTCCGGTAATTGCTGGATGAACTTCTCGCTCCAGCGGTTTAGGCTCTGGTCGTACAGCGCGAGGAATACTTCTTCACGCGTTTTGAAATAGAGATATAACGTCCCTTTAACAATGCCCGCTTTACTCGCAAGAAGAGCTACGGAGAAACCTTCGTAGCCAACTTCTGCGAATAGCTCGGATGCAGCTTCTAAAATTTGCTGTCGTCTGAAAGACTTTTCTTCAAGCGATCGCGCGCGTTTTTTCTCAGGCGTCATACTTTGACCTTTTGCTTGATGCTTTTCTCGGAGGCATCTCCGTAAGGCGGCATGAAGCCGGCCAGCTTTGTAACGGGGATTTTGCCCGGCTGTTTGTAAACGCTTTTCGCGTGGCTGAACGCTTTGAAACCCTCGATGCCGTGGTAAGAACCCATGCCGCTGGGACCTACACCACCAAAAGGCAGGTCTTTCTGGAGCATATGGAACATCACATCGTTAACACAGGCGCCGCCTGAAGTCGTGCCTGTTAAGAAACGATGCTCCTCACTGCTGTCCTTACCAAAATAATACGCGGCAAGTGGTCGAGGACGTGCGTTGATGTAACTGATAACGTCTTCGAACTTTGTGTAGGTTTTCAACGGTAGAAGCGGACCAAAGATCTCGTCCTGCATGCAGAGCGCATCATCGTCTGGATTTAAAATTAGTGTGGGCGGAATCTTTTGCGTTGGATTCACCGAAAAGTCTTCCTTGGCTGGATTGATCGTAACAATCTCTGCGCCTCGCTCATTCGCATCGTCAATATTTTTTTGCATGCGCTGAAAATGACGCTCATTCAGCATTGCCGTGTATTGCTCATTCGCAAGTAACGAGGGGTACATCTCTGCAACCACTTCTTTCGCTAGGGCAACGGCTTCATCCATTTTGCCCTCAGGTAACATGACATAGTCAGGTGCAATGCAGACCTGACCCGCGTTTAACATCTTACCCACCATGATGCGCTCCATGGCTTCTTTCAGGTCGGCAGTTTCAGAAATGACGGTTGGTGACTTCCCACCTAGCTCAAGCGTTACGGGTACGAGGTTCTTTGAAGCAGCAGCCATGATATGGCGAGCCACACTCGTTGCTCCCGTAAACACCATATGATCAAAATCGAGTGAGGAGAATGCTTGTCCTACCTCAGGACCACCGGTGACCACTGCAATTTCAGCCGGGTCGAACGTTTTGCTGACCATTTCATCGATCAGCGCGGAGGTGGCTGGTGTGAATTCTGATGGCTTGATCATCGCTCGGTTGCCTGCAGCAATAACCCCAGCCAAGGGCTCGAACACCATGCCCAACGGGAAGTTCCAAGGAGCAATGACGCCAACCACTCCTTTAGGTTGGTATTGGATGGAAGACCGACCACCCAGCAGACCTAATGGGAACATAGATGGCCGTTTTTCAGCCTTCATCCACCTTCGCAAGTGTTTCTTTGCATGCTTTAGGTTTTCAAGAGAGCCCGTGACGTCGGTCATTAGATTGACCTGTCGGGGACGACATCCAAAGTCACTATTCATTGCGTCGCTGATTTTCTCTGCGTTGGCAACGAGGACGTCAATGGTGCGATCTAGCCTATCAATGCGAGTCTCTGCGGATACTTCGCCTTGCGCAAGATAGCTCTCGCGTTGCAAACGCAGTAGTTCCAGCATTTTTTCTTCAGCATCAGTATTGATTGGGTTTGCTTGAGGTGCATTCATGACATTTGCCTTTCGTTATAAATGAATTGCGTTCATTAAATTACTGAACGGAGTTCATTTCAAGTGACTTGCCAATAATCTCGTTTTGTTCCGCTGACGGCGGCTACTGACATTTACTTCCAAGCCACTTAGCGTGAATGCCAGACGACTGAGAATCTGCCAGCACTCAGTTCGAATACTTTTATCTCTAAGCGCCATTTTTTAGTTGCTGTATAGTCGAATCCGCCGATGTTCCTTCCGAAGCGAAACCGCATACTTTGGCTATGTATGCTCGACATTTAATTTTACTGCTCAGCGCTTTGCTGCTGTTTGTTACCGCGTCTCTCAGCGCAGCCGAAACTGCCAAAGAGGGAGCGATTCGCCAGATTTATTACCCGGAAGATTTTTCACAGTTTGTTCCCAGATCCGCGCTTGATTTGGTCAAGCAGGTACCGGGTTTCAGTATTAATGATGGCGGTGGCGACCGCGGTTTTGGTCAGGCGGATACAAATGTACTAGTCAACGGGCGCCGAATATCGGGTAAATCTAATGGGCCCACAGAGGCGCTTCAGCGGCTATCGGTTGACAGTGTTATTCGACTCGAAGTGGTCGATGGCGCAAGTCTTGATATTGGTGGTATGTCGGGGCAGGTAGTCAACGTCATCACAGCGTCTGAGAAGAAAGTCTCAGGCCTCTTCAGATACGCCCCTCGATTTCGTCAGACCGGGGCCAATTTTGAGGAGCGTCTTCGGGAGTTCACCGTCGCTTTGACAGGTGCCGGTGATAACTCCGAGTGGACATTGCAATTGGCAAATGAACAGCGCCGTTTTACTGATGCGGGTGATGAGGTTGTTCAAAATTCGGTAGGCGAGACTACGGATACACGCTATGAAAAAGCGCGCAACGAGTTCGATCGTCCATCCATCTCGGGCTCTTACTCGCATGTTGCGAAGAACGGCAGCGTGTTCAACCTAGTGGCTGAGCTCAATGGTAACTACTCGGACAGGGGCGAGCGGTCAGAGCGACTTGCAGGTGATCCCGATGAGAACACGCGAGTTTTTCGCTCATCTGAAGATGAACATAACTATGAGGTTGGCGCTGATTACGAGTTCAATTTAGGCGCTGGGCGCTTAAAGCTCATCGGACTTCATCGTTTTGAATCTAGCCCTACAGAAGACCGTACCACCACAACGTTTGCGAGTGGTTTGGTTGAGGGAACTTCGTTTATACGACAAGCCGATGAGGCAGAGTCTATTATCAGGACTGAGTTCTCTTTCCCGGCTTTGAATAGTCAATGGCGATGGGCAGTAGAGGCGACAGAAAATTACCTCGACTTAGACTCGCAGTTAGATACCTTCGACGCTGCAGGTATCTTTATTCCAGTCGCTTTGCCCGATCCACAAGCGCGCGTCGAAGAGACGCGCGCCGAGTCAACACTCAATGTTAGTAAGCGGCTTAGTGATCAACTGACCTTTCAAGCAACCCTGGGTGCCGAGTACTCAGAAATCAGACAGACCGGTAGCTCGAATGTTACTCGCGACTTCGTTCGTCCGAAGGGCTTCATGGCGCTTAACTACAAACCCACCGATGACCTATTCCTCTCTGCAAAGCTCGACCGAACGGTAGGCCAATTGAGGTTCTTTGATTTCATCGCGTCGGTGGATGTGAATCAGGAGCGAGAGGACGTCACCAACGTTAATTTAGTGCCGCCGCAATCGTGGGAATTCACCCTCGAAGCTCAGCAGTCGTTAGGTAAATCGGGCAATCTGACTCTGAATCTGTTTTACGAAGACATTGAAGACATTGTTGACCGAATCCCTATCGATGGGGGTGGTCAAGCACCTGGGAATATCGATAGCGCCTCGGCTTATGGTGGTTTTTTCGACGCCACCTTTCTCAGTGATGAGTTCTTCTGGAAAGGAGGGCGTGCAGACCTTTCACTCGGTTACGTGAACACGGAGGTGAAAGACCCTATCTTGGGCAACACGCGCAAAATCAGTGGCGACTTTTATAAGTCTTATAAATTAAGCCTGAGGCAGGACTTCAACGATACGCCCTGGGCGATTGGTGCAGTTGTTGACTACAACGAGCAAGCCCCCAATGTTCGGATCGACGAGGTCAGTTTTAACAATAAAAGCCGCGGAACGCTCTATTTCTATGCTGAGCACAAAGACGTGATGGGGCTCACGGTTAAGGCGTTTGCGTGGAATTTATTGGGTGCTGAGAACCGGTTCCGGCGAACGGTCTATAGTGACCGATTGGCGGATGAAGTTCTTTTCTCAGAGCGTCGGAGCCGTAACTTCGGTTACTCCTATACCCTGGTTATTGAGGGTGCTTTTTAGTTAAGGTCGGTGTTCATTGGTTGGCTAAAAGGCCTAGAATTATCCGCATCATATGCTCGACGCCCCATCACCCCCTCAGAAGTTAGGTGTTTCGGCAAGCAAATATCTCTGGTCACTGCTGGGGCGAACCCTCGAGTGGTTGCGTATCAGGCGCGGACACCGTGCTTTTGACTTCTTTTAACTGCGACAAACGCACACCTTTCTTGTGGCTGTATCTCCGCACTGATTATCGGCGGATCTTAGAGATTGATGTCGACGAGGTGACTGCTCCCCGCTCTCACTTTTTCGGTTCGGCTCGTCACTGCTGCGTTAAACGCATGTCTTTGGTGGGTTGCTCTCTGTGTCTTTCAAAGTGCTGACAGTCTGGCGAGTGTTCCCGCAAGAAAAAGCTCTTGGTGGAGTACCGCAAATTCGGCTTCGATGGCGCTGAGTCGCGCCTCGAGCGCTGCGCTCTCGCGATTAATAAGGAGAAATTGATCGCTGATACCCTCCTCGAAGCGCTTGGTCTCCTGCCGGAGAAGTTCCCGAGCAACTTGTTCCATCCTCTGGCTCGTTGTGAAGGCGTTGTTAGCTAAGGCAATGGATTCTATTCCGGCTTGGATATCGCGTTTTAGCGCTAATTCAATCGCTGATTTTTCCAGCTCTAGCGATCTGAGATTGGCGCTTATGGTTTGCTGGCGCGCTCGAGCAGCGCGCTGTCCTATGGGCATGCTGAAATTGAGGCCAACAACTGCATCTCCTTCGCTGAGCGGATTAACCTTTCCGCCGATATCTTTTGAGACTTTGAACTCCAAATCTAGCTCGGGAAGTACTTGATTTTTCGCCAGTTCCTCGTTGGTTGCGGTTTGGTCTATTTTTGCTGTGATTTTCCGTAATTCGGGATGAGACTCGAGTTCGTCGAGAACGGTGGCTGCTCGCTGGGATGTCATGCGATAAGGCCAGCCGAGTAACGTGCGGAGAGTCGCATTTTCGCTGGGTCTCAGTGAGGGCGTCTGAGGCCAGAAGAAACGTAAGTTTTCGGCTTTAACGGCAAGCTCTCGGTCCGCATCAATTAAGAGCAACTGACGCTGCAGCAGTGTGGTTTCTAGTTCTGAGAGGGCGACTGCTGCAAGGTCGCCGCTCTGTACTCGCGAGGTGACCCCGGCGAGACGGTCCTCGGTAAGCAGTAACAGGTCCTCGATAACTGTTCTTTTTTGGTCAGCTTTCAACCAGTCAAGGTAGCTCGTAATGCCCTGGTAGATAAGCGCGTTCAATGTAACATCTTGCTCCGAGCTGACTTCGGAATAGCGCAGGGAGGCTGTCTCAAGCTTTGCTCTTCGGCTGTCTATGTCTCGGTCTTTAAGTAAAGCGAGTTTCAAGCCGAAACTTATTTCACCATCATTTAGCGTGTTAAACCGGTCTTCATAGATCGGGAAGCGACCATCCGAGATGCGATACCCCAGAGAGACTTCGCCGTTCATGGGTCTGATGGGACTGATAATCTGCTGCTCGGCATACCGACCGTCGTAGTATCCGCTTGTCCTTGCCAACGATTGTTGTTCCACGCGAGGATCAAACTGCGCCTCCGCCTCAACCACCTCTGATTTCACCGCCAGGGTCCGTTCGGTTGCGGCTAGGTAGCTTGGATGAGTCGCGACAATGTGTGTGACGAGCTCTGGGATTGTGAGTGCAAGTGCTGGGTTAGCGAGCGCGCTTAACAACACGCCTGCGATGAACTTTTGCATGTCTTTTACTCGATGCCCGGCTTTGATGGAGTTGCCTTTCGAATCGCAGGGAAATTGTTCAACTGGCGCCACAACTCATAGCCCAGGCGAACCTCCTCGAGTAAAACCCACGCCTGCAGGCGACTCCCCAGCTGAATGGCTCCGTCATTTGGCCAGGGAGGTTCTTGTGAATCTGGCTGAATCCATACCCTGAAACGGCCGGAGGGATCTGCGATCGGCTCAACAAAGGTTACAACGCCCGCAAAAGCACCGTGACTGCGATTTGGCCAACCGCTGAATAAAATTGCTGGATAGCCTTCGAACTGTATCGCCACTTTACGCCCAACATGAATTAGGGGCGCATCGAGGCCACTCACCGTGATGACTGCGGATCTTTCGATATTGGTGGGGATGAACGATGCAATGATCTCGCCGGCCTTGACGTAGGTGGCGCTTCCAGAGGCTTGTAAATTCACCACAAACCCGTCGCTTGGAGCAATTTTCGTTTGCAGTGACTGCCTTGCCTTATCGACTTTCAATTTATTGATTGAGGCGTCGACCTTCGCAATCTCTGCTCTCAAGTTCTGGATGGTAACTTTCGCTTTTTCTAGGTCTCTTTGCGAGGCAAGGCCTTCGGTAACGAGTCGTTCTTGACGCGTGACGTTCGCTTGCTCAGCGAGGAGGGCCTGCTGTTGTGCTTCCTTTTGTAATTCGAGCGCTGCGATCTGATTCTCTAGGCGTTCGATAAGTGCTGGATCAGAGTCGACCAATGTGACAATGGGATCGCCTTTTTTGACTGCCTGCCCCTCACGCACATGCCACTTAGATACTTGACCGGGAACCAAGGCGGATATCGATTGAATCCGTTCGTTAGGGTTTTCGGCTTGCACGATGCCGACGCCATAAGCCGTCTGCTGCCATGGAACGATCCACAGCATGCTACTTGTCAGGATAATCGCTGCGATGAGCAATTTGGCAGTGACACTCAAGGGGTGCGGTAGTGGCAGCTCGTATTTTTATGGAGGTTGGATACTGATATTCTCGCTGCCAATTGCGCAAAATCAGGGTGGGTAGTAGTCATTGTGGCAGCCACCTCTGCAGCAAGATTATCTAATTCTGATGTAGTAACTCCGTCGTATAAACCATCAATAACTCGCATCGCTACTTTAACAGGATCTACCAGTGGACTTAACCCATAGCATAATTTGCGGATTCGTGTGGTGATTTTATCGAACATTACGGGCTCCTGTCTCCCGTCTCTTTTTACTACATGCATATCGAAAGGTTTTTATGAATTGGCTAGGTTGGTTTATTAAAAGTCTGCATCAAATGCAAATGGGTCTTTATCGTCGGTATTTGCTTCGGTTTGTTTTACTCCCGCTTTTTGATATTCACTTACTTTTTTCTCGAAGAAATTAGTCTTACCCTGAAGTGAGATCATATCCATGAAGTCAAATGGGTTTGTGGCATTGTATTCTTTTTCGCAACCTAATTCTACGAGAAGACGATCAGTTACGAATTCGAGATACTGCGTCATCAGCTTCGAGTTCATTCCAATTAAACTTGCAG
>CAJXZI010000090.1 GCA_913063005.1 uncultured Halieaceae bacterium
CATTGTTGGTGCAGGCACCTTGCTGAACCCACAGGACGTAGAAAACGCGGTCAACCCCAGTGCGGCGGTCGTGGCACATCACCCCCATCAAAACGCGCCAATGTATCGTGAAACTGTTGCTCAAGTGCTGCGCGGTTTTCGATCGACTGGCTTTGTTGCGATGTCCACGCGGCAATCTGACTGGCGCGCGGTCTAGCCGCAAAATAATGATCGGACTCTTCTTCAGAAGCCTTTTCGACCGTTCCCGAAATACTGACCTGGCGATCGAGCTCGTTCCACGGAAACAACATCGAGGCTTGATCGCAATGGGATAATGCCGCCGCTTTATCGCTGTTGTAGTTGGTGTAGAACACAAAGCCTCGCGCATCAAACCCCTTCAAAAGCACAAAGCGTTGACGAACCATTCCATTTGGCTGAACAGTCGCGACGACGCAGCCTGTAGGGTCAGCAAGACCTGCCGCAGCTGCATCCGCTTGCCATTGCTCGAACAGCGCCAACGGCTGCTCTGGAAGTGAAGCACGCTGTAATCCACCCTGCGTGTACTGCCTGCGAAAATCTTTGAGTTCCATAACCCCTCCTGAGGTTGTCATGGTAATCGATATTGATGAGCAATTGGTCCGATACCTTTGCTCAAGCGTGTGCTTTCAACCCCTACGCTCGCAGACGGCAAGTGCCCTCCCAACGCCGTCATCAACCAACCCCAGTCTCATCCAAGCACTATCACACCTTTGAAAGGGCGTGCGGTCGTGGCGGTACACGCACGACCTCAGCAAGGTGACATCTAAAAGATGACGTCGGAGACGTTTTGTCTGAGGAGTGACGTCTGAGAAGTGACATCTGAGGGGTAGTACCTGAGAAGTGGGGTCTGAGAAGTGAGGTCTGAGAAGTGTCTGCTAAGAACTGTGGTACTCAGGCGATCTCTTCAGCTCAAACTGAATAGCAGTCTCTCCCGCACTCCAACACCTACAGGGTGCTCAATATTGGAGTCAACCTGTGGTAGTTTCCTCTCTCGTGTTTCTCGGAGCCAATATCGATGCGCCTTAGCCGTTTTTTTCTCGCATTTCTTCTCGCAATAAGTCCTCTCCAAGGCTGGAGCCAAGGCGAGGGCCAGGGTGGTCCACTGATCGACTATGGCACGCGATTCCTTCCCGCGATCGCCTCGCGCGGTATGGTCTCCGGGCCAGAAAAGCTCGCATCAGAAGCGGGCTTAGACATGCTAAAAAAAGGTGGCAACGCGGTTGATGCGGCGGTCGCTACAGGGTTTGCGTTAGCCGTAACGCTCCCACGTGCGGGTAACATCGCTGGCGGTGGCTTTATGTTAGTTCACCTTGCAGATTCAGATGAGCAGGTATTTATCGACTACCGGGAAATGGCGCCCGCAGGTGCTTCGAGGGACATGTTCCTGAACGAGGATGGCACGGTTGATAAGCGCAAGGCCTATAACAGCGTGAGCGCGGCGGGCATCCCCGGCACGGTAGCGGGACTTATTCATGCGCTGGAGAAATACGGAACGCTCGATCTAAAAACGGTGATTCAGCCCGCGATCGATCTTGCAGAGAAAGGCTTTGAGGTGCCGGCTGCACTTCACTTGAACCTGCGCTCTGCGGCAAAGCGCCTTTCTCGTAATGATGAGGCTAATCGTGTCTACCTTGGAGGCACAGGAACCGCACCTGAAATGGGTATCCTGTTCAAGCAGCCCGACCTCGCCGCAACACTCAAGCGCGTGCGAGACAAAGGTTTTGACGGTTTTTACAAGGGTAAAACTGCAGAACTCATCGCCGCGGAAATGCGACGCGGTGGTGGTGTTATGAATACCGAGGACCTCGCGAGTTATCGTGCGATTGAACGCCAACCCGTTCGATCATCGTTCCGGGACTACGATATTGTCAGCGCACCCCCACCCTCCTCAGGCGGCGTTCATGTCTCCCAAATCTTGAAGTTACTCGAGCCGTTTCCCATTGAGGAAATGGGCCATAACAGTGCAGCTTATCTGCACCTATTGATTGAGTCGATGAAGCTGGCGTATGCAGATCGCAGTGAGTATTTGGGCGATCCAGATCGAACGGAGATTCCCGTCAAAGCACTCACGAGCGAGTCTTATCTCGACGGGCGACGCGCATTGATTAAAGACGATGTTGCGACTCCTTCTGAAGTCATTAAGCCCGGCAATGTCGACGATCATGAAAGTACAGAGACGACACATTTCTCGATTGTCGATCAATTTGGCAACGTCGTGACCAACACCTACACCATTAACTTCAGCTTTGGCTCAGGCATTGTGGTGCCGGGTACCGGCATGCTGCTTAACAATGAGATGGATGACTTTGCAGCGAAGCCAGGATTCCCCAATGGTTACGGTCTTGTGCAAGGTGAAGCAAACGCCGTTGCTGCCGGTAGCCGACCGCTCTCCTCAATGACACCCACCTTGGTATTCAAAGACGGGAAACCATGGGTTGCTACAGGAAGCCCCGGGGGTTCGCGCATCATTACGGCGGTCGCTCAGACGCTACTTAACCTCATGGCCTTTGACATGACCCTAGGAATGGCTACCTCATCACCCAGAATCCATCATCAGTGGATGCCTGATATGGCGATGGTCGAGCCCGGCATTTCTGCCGATACTGTGAACATTCTCGAGGCCAGCAAGCACAAAATTCTGCGCTCAGACAGCACCATTGGGCGCGTGAACTCCGTGCAAATCGAGGACGGCTGGTTTTACGGTTACGCAGACCCAAGACGCCCCGGAGGTCATGTCGCGACCTGGTAACTCAGCTCATCGATCGGACTTTCATGGTCTGGCGGCCAACGGCAACGAGGTCGCCATTCGAATCCCAAATCTCACAGTCCTGCTCAGTGACACCGCGGATCAACGTATGTGAGCGCGCATGACACAAGAGCGGGCCCGGCGCCGGTTTTCCGCGCAACTGAACCGTCATCTCGACCGTCGGCACCCAACCGACATTGGGCACCAAAGTAAATGACGGGGGGGGCATCATGTCACCAAACATCAGTAGATCAATAGGCTCAATGGCGGCGCCGTCTGCGTGCTGCATGTAGGCAATAAACTCACCTGTGTTCGTGGGTTCTTGCGTGTCAAAGAACTCTCGCCCCTTCACGATTCGGGTATCAATGGAGCTGTGAATCTCCAGCACATTGTGAGCAGGAATATCGATCTGATCGAAAGCCGGCACCTCCGGCATGGTCATAACCGTATTAGTCGGACCCTTCAGGTTCGCAAGATCGGTATAGGCCGCATTGGCAATGACCTTCAGACTACCCTCTTGGTACATACGCGCGGTCGCGAACTGCGTGCCCTTACCCACTCGAAGAATTTCGACCTGAATCTCAGCATCACCCAAGGTAGTGGGCTCTAAATAAAACGCATTAATCGACAGCGGATCTGCATCACCCAGCGATTGCGAGATCGCGCGCCCTACGAGCGCAAGAACATAGCCTCCGTTGGGAACTCGCCCGATACGCCAACCTTTTTGTAAGTGGGCTTTCCATCGATGATCACCTATCTGCTCAAGCGACGTGTCAGCTGCAAACTTACCCATGGGTCTCCCTTAATATTCTCAGCGCATTATTCATTGTCCAGATCACGCCCAGACGGTGGGCGCCGGCGAAGTGTACATGGCTCTGAACTAGACGTAGAGATTTAGACGGAACTATCTCTATACTGGACTGCACAAAAAGAGGACTGACTCGTGAAAACGCTTTCGATAAGTCTCGCAATAACGATCACACTCGCAGCCACTAGCGGTTACGCGGCGTGGGCCGATGCAGCGGTGTATGGCGCTTATGATCCACGCCAACAAGAAGCGCTGTGGAACACCGCTATAGAGCTTCAGGCGCAAGGCCGTCATGAAGAGGCTATCCCTGTTCTGAAAAGGGCCACTCACCTCAGCCGGATTAGTGATGGCCTCAACGCAGCGAGCCAACTACCCTACGTTAGGGCTGAAATTCGAAGTTACCGAGCTCTCGACGAATTAGCGCTCGCAGACGAACGGCACGCCTACCTTTCCCGAATCGAGAAACAAGTATTGCCATCGGGTGTCGAAAAGATCGAGGCATTGCTGAGACACGCCGAGTGGCATCAATATGCACTGCTCGAAGACATCGACGAGGACGAAGCGATTCAGGCCAGAATGGGGAAGGCCTGGAATTTTTACCGCAGAGCGCTGAATGAGTCAGTCGCCACCTTCGGCGAAGACTCTGAGGACCTTCTGCCTGCACTGCACGGTATGGTTCGCGCCCAATATCTATTAGCAGGTCATCAAGGGGTTGGCGGTGCGATGCCTGGAAAGATGCGTCGTGAACGCACCTCACCGACTCAGTCGAAGGCCGTCTTCAAACGCGGCATCTCACTCCTAATTGCGATGCAGCAACTAAATCGCGATCGCCTAATGGCAAGTCGTGAGGTTCAAGCGGAGGACCTCATCCGCATGGGCGATTGGGCTTGGTGGACTGGCAATCGCAACTTCGCACTCGAGTTCTACGGTGATGCCATCAAACTAGCAAATGGAGAAGTATTAAACCGCGGACCTGACGCCAACGCTGAGCTCGCTGCAGAAGAGGATGTCAAAAACGCCTTAGCCGCGACTGACGCCTCTGATCGTGTGGAGAGAGCAGAAAACGTTGCATCCGAAAAAGTGCACTCAAAAGATGACTCGACAGACCTAGCCGCTAACGAAGAGCGTCCAGAGGTCAACGCAGAGGGCACTTTGGAAACCGGCTCGTTAGGTCTCAACAGCACTTCGGAGGAGACGCTAGGTGAACCTGCTGACGTTGACCCTGGGATTCTCGACACCGCGGAGGCTAACCCAGAGGCGAGCACCGCCGATACAACAACCTCAAATACCTCCGAAATGTCCGAGCAAATAGCATCAGCCGTGACGGGCGATGATGATTCAGCGACGGAGAAGTTCCCAACCTTTCGTATACTAGAGACACCGGTACCGCTTCCAGCGATTGAAGGCTTTGAACCCGCACTCAAGGTGAAAACAGAGCCTGCAACCGAAGCAGACCTTATTGTGACTTTTACCGTTAATGCTAACGGTAAAGTTGATAATCTAGAGCGTGTGCAGGTGCCTGAATCAGCAGGTCCACGTAGCCCTGATCGCGTCTTGAGACGATTACGGCGACTGCGTTTTAGGCCTGTGTTTGAGGCGGGCGAGCCAACAGAGAGCGAGCCCATCACGTGGGTATTTGGCCCAGAACATTGGGCATCGCCCTATGATTCGGTTGCGGAGACTTCGACATGAATTGGCAGTCTGGAAAATGGTTCTCGGCAGCGATTGTGACTTTACCGTTGATCGCTGGCTGCCCCTCGGCAAGCATGCCGACAACGCCCTCGACACCCTCAATGCCTTCGGCATCCATGCCCTCGCCTAGCAGCTCTGGGTCGAGTGGCGCGTCAGGAAGTCGGTCCTCAAGTAGCTCTTCCAGCAGTTCATCCAGCAGTTCCTCCAGCAGTTCCTCAAGTGGAGGCAGCGCTGGATCAAGCGGCTCCCCCGGTGGTTCGAGTAGTGGTTCGAGTGGAAGCTCCGGTGGCTCTTCAGGTAGCAGCTCAGGTGGTGGCATGCCAAGTGGTGGCGGGGCATCAGGTGGTGGCATGCCTAGTGGCGGCAGTATGCCCGGAGGTGGAAGCCAAAGCGGTCAATCCGGAGGGGGTAGCAGCTCATCTGGCGGACAAACAGCGAGTAGCGGGGGCGGCTCAAGTTCTAGCCCCAGCGCATCGGGTAGCGACCCAGGCTTTGGGGATGCGGCCGGTGGCGACTTATCATTACCCAGCCTGGTAGACGAAGTACCCACCTACAGCAGTGCCTCAGCTAGCAATGGCCAAGAGGGCGGCGGCTCGAGTGGTGCGAGCGGATCATCAGGGGGTTCAACATCAGGTACACAGTCAGGCGCCGAATCCTCTCAAGGGAGTGGTCCGCAGGGCAGTCAAAGTGGTAGCGGCAGTCCAGGCGGATCACCGGCTAGTGGTACGGTCGTGGCCTCGGGACCTGACGGCACAGGAACGCGTGCGCAGGGTGGTCTCGAATCCGACTGGGGAAATGACCCTATGACCACAGCTGAGCGTGTGGCGGTGCTGGATCGCCAACTTGAAGCGAGTACCGGCGTGTTTGACGCCATTATTCGTGAAGAGCAGCGTCAACAGCGCAGCAGTCGACGGGAGCAAAGTAGCCAAGCGCAAAGTAGTGGTGGCTCTGGAACTGAGAGCTCATCCGGTGGTCGAAACCCTTATGAGACTTCCGACGAGGAGGGATACGGCTCTGTCGGTGGCGGGATAGGCGGTCGCTCCGGTGGCGCCCCAGAAAATCCCGCGGTTTTTGAAGCGCCAGACGACATTCCCTCTGGTAATGATGACGACATTGTGGCGCGTCAACTGCGCGAAGCGGCAATGCGGGAGGCTGACCCTGAGGTGAGAGAAGCGCTCTGGAACGAATATCGAAAATACAAAGGGATAGAGATACCTGAGGAATGATTCATCGTTGGGTAACACTACTAGCACTCATCGGAGTCCTTGCCGGCTGCGTCACGGAGACGGTAAAAACCACATCTGTACCGACGCTTGCGACTTACGAAAGTGAGCTTGCTGATGATGAAATCCTCGACATTGCCGTCGCGGTTTTTGACCCGGGCATAGCGGATGCGGATGTTGACGAGAATATCTACCCAGAAATACGCCGCGCTGAGGCCGCCTTTGTCGCGCGTGAGCTTGCGTTAGTACTCGACGATCAAGGTGTGTGGGGCGCGAGTCGTGTTGTACCGTCGCCAGATTACATCAGCGATGTTGTTGTATCCGGCAGCATTGAACAGTCGGACGGCGAATCGCTGGTGCTTAACATTGAGGCACGAGACGCACGAGGTCGAGTATGGCTCGATAAAGCCTACTCGGGTTCAACAAGCCGTTACGCCTATCAGCAAACGCAACGCGTAAAACGCGACCCCTTTCTTGGGGTCTACCGCAAAATCGCCAACGACCTTATTCTGGCCTTCAAGGCGCTTTCGAGAGATGAGCGCCTCGCCATTAGAAATGTCGCGAGGCTCAAGTTCGCCCAGAGTTTTGCCCCTGAAGCCTTTGCAGACTACTTAAAAACAGATGAGTCGAATATAACGCGCGCCGTACGCTTGCCCGCCGAAAGCGACCCCATGATGGCGCGGATAGCAACGATTCAGCAGCGAAACTACGTCTTCGTAGACACGCTCCAAGGGCACTACGATAATTTTTCAGGCAGCATGGAAGCGCCCTACAACGAATGGCGACAATATGATCCTTCTGGAGAACGTAGAAAACCAAACCCATCGTTAAGTATCTCTAAAACTCCACCGCCATAAATATCAATACCTTCGGAAGCTTTATGTTTGAAAATTCTAAAAATTATTTCTTGTTTTTTAAGCCTACCAACATCTTCAAGACCAAGCTCGGTTGCTATATCAACCAATTCATTAATTGGTTTAACTTTTATTTCAGTGAGATTCATATAAATTTTTCCGTTTTTATATTAATTAAAAGAGGATTTGATAAGGTGATGATCTAAGATCGTGATGCGAAGATGATAATTGTTTTTAACTAAAGATGCAAAATTAATCTTTAATTAAACAACAGTGCTTATAAACTCCTCTAA
>CAJXZI010000091.1 GCA_913063005.1 uncultured Halieaceae bacterium
GAGCGAGAAAGGACCGAAAGTACTTCATAAACCGGAAGCACTGAAAGAGCTAAAAGAACCCAAAGACCCAAAGACCCAAAGACCCAAAGACCCAAAGACCCAAAGACCCAAAGACCCGGAAGACCAAAAAGAATGGAAAGAAAGAGAACATAGATAAAGAGAGCAGAGAGAAAGAAAACAGAGAGAAAGAGAACAGAGAGTGCTTATGTCGGTAATTGAAAAAAGCTCGCTAGTGAGCTTGCAGGTTGATAGCAACGTCGCGACGATTTCATTGAATCGCCCTAAGGTGCGCAACGCACTTAATCGGCAACTTATGCTCGATATGATCGCCGTCGCGGAGGCTGTATCTGACCGCGAGGATATTCGGGCCGTTATCTTTGCCGCCGAGGGTACAGATTTCTCCGTAGGTGCTGACCTTAAAGAGGTCTCGAGCATGGAGCCGACAGGCTCGCTGCTACGTGCCCGTCGAGACGCAGAACTCGGACGTAAGATGTTGACGGCAATTCGCAGTATCCATCAGCCAACAATTTGTGCTCTGAAGGGCGTTGCTACCGGCGGAGGGGCTTGTATTGCTGCGGCCTGTGATTTTCGAGTTGCCAGCCAGACTGCCCGTATCGGCCTGGGTGAAGTCAAAATGGGCATGAACCTAATGTGGAATGCCGTGCCTTTATTTGTGGAGCTCGTGGGTTTGTCACGTGCTAAACGACTCATCATGTCGGGTGATTTATACGGCAGCGAAACACTGGAGGCGTGGGGGTTGGTCGATGAGGTTTGCAGCGAGAGTGATCTCTCCACGGTTGCTGAAAAATGGGCGCGCAAGTACGGAGATCTGCCACCGATAGCCATACAAATGATTAAGCGTAGCGTTAATCAATATGCGCTTGCGCTGAGCGAGGCGGTCATGCACATGGACGAAGATCAGTGGATCCTTGCTGCACGCAGCGATGACTTTAAAGAGTGTGTCACCGCTTTTGTTGAGAAGCGACCTGCCAAGCCAACCGGTTTTTGAGCAGTCATTGAAAGAGTAATGGGTATTAAATATGTCTGAGCGCCTGGTGTCCGGTTATTGCGATCCAAAATTCGCTGCTATCGAAGAACAACTCTCTAGGGCCATTGAGAGTGGCTTTGATACGGGGGCCTCCGTTGCTATCGAGTATCAGGGTGAGATGGTCGTCAATTTGTGGGGTGGTCATAAGGATCGACAAAAAACGCAGCCATGGCTCGAGGACACGATTGTGAATGTGTTCTCTACCACCAAGGCGATAACGGCGACCTGTATTTTACAACTCATAGAGCGTGGAAAATTAGATCTTAACGCCCCCGTTTCCGATTACTGGCCCGAATACGGTTGCCAGGGTAAGGAAGCGACGAAGGTGAGTGACTTTATGTGTCACCGGGCGGCTATGCATGGGTTTCAAGGCACGTTCCCACAGTTTGATTACCGCGATTGGGACAAATGGACCGAGGCACTTGCCGCACAAGCGCCCTTCAGAACGCCGGGTACGACACAGGGTTATCACGCGCTGACCTACGGTTGGCTTGTTGGCGAACTGATTCGCCGTGTGGACGGTCGAAGCACGGGAACGTACTTCCGTGAGGAGATCGCTGAGCCACTTGGCTTGGATTTTCATATTGGCCTAGATGATGCTGCCATCGCGCGCTGTGGCGATATTTTGGTCGATCCGCAACCTAAGCCTTGGGCGCTAATGGTACTTACGCTCGTGCCGGACCTATTGCTGCCTGCGCAACTGCGGCACGTTAAAAAATTCCTTCGTATGGGTGATATGAAAGTGGCGTTTTCATCGAAGGCGAACTCGCCAGAAGGTATCGAGATGAATACAGAGGAGTGGCGCCAAGCGGAGATTCCCTCAGCGAACGGTCATGGCACGGCGGCGGCGTTGGCCAAGTTGTTTGGGGTGCTCAGTACCGGTACCGGTGGTGAGCGTGATGGTCATAAGATTTTAGATCCAGCCACTCTTAAACTGGCAACAACGCCACTGTCAGAAGGACCGGACACCGTTATTTTTGGTGCGCCCATCCGCTTTGGTGTGGGCTACGACTTAGGGCTTGGTACAACAACAATTGGTGCAGCGCCGCATCCAGAGCGCCTATTTGGCCACTGCGGCGTTGGTGGCACGGTGGCATTTGGTGATCCTGAACACGGGCTAGGTTATGGATTTTTATGCAACCGCATGCACAATCCTAAAACGCTTTATAAAACCTCTAATCAGTTAACCAAGACGCTGCTCGACATTGTGAGTTGAGTTTGAGTTGAGTTTGAGTTGGGTGTGAGCTGAGACAGTCGGGAACATCCGAAGTCTCTGGTTATCAACTCGCACCATTGGTACGCGGTAGTTAACTTACATCGCGAAAGTTAGGTTTGCGCTTCTCGATAAAGGCACGGACGCCCTCTGACACATGGGGGAAATCGAAGAGGACGCGCTGCGTTTCTTTCTCGTATTCCAATTGCTCGCTCAGGGTGTTGGACATTGCACGGTCGTGCGCTTTAACCACAGCTTTCAGACCAATCGTAGGACCGTCAGCAAGCCGGCCTGCAATTGTCTGAGCGGCAGTAAGTAATTGGTCAGCAGGTACACAATCCCAAATGAGTCCCCAGTCTTTGGCGGTCGTGGCAGGAAGATCATCGCCCAAGAGCGCCAGCCCATTTGCTCGAGCACGGCCTACAAGATTAGGCAAGAACCACGAGGCGCCCATGTCGGGAATGATTCCCAAGTTGGGACCAAAGACAAGTTTAAACGTGGCGTTTTCAGAGGCGATGGCGATATCGCCAGCGAGCGCAAGTCCCACACCGCCACCAGCTGAAGTGCCGTTAATGGCGGTTACCACAGGCTTCGTCGATTGAGAAACCGCTTTTACGAGCGGGTTGAATCCTCGATCCATACTGGCAGCGGTCGCCTCGCCTGCAGATAGCCCCTCGGGCGATGGCCAGCTGTTGCGGTCAAGGTCAGCCCCGGCGCAGAAAGCGCGTCCCGCGCCCGTTATGATAATCGCGCGTACGTCTTTGTTGGTTCGAGCGTCTATAAGCGCCTGCAACAACGCCAAGGTAATGGTCTCGTTGAGAGAATTCAGGACTTCAGGGCGGTTGAGCGTGATGGTGAGTACGCCATTGTCGGCGAACTCTGTCATAAGCGTGTCGGACATGGCTAAAGGTCTCTCTTTTGTTATTGGTTATTGGTTGAACACCAAGTCCCTTCCACTCTAATTACCTTGAGCACCTTGTGCCAGTTTTGATGACCCTGAAGCCTTCCAATCAGGGCTCTCAAGGCACAGGGATTGAGGAAAGAGTTAAAACTGGTAATGCGTCCTAACATTGCTGAATTTCAGCGCGTGAACTCAGGTCTTTTGTTAAGGTCCGAAGTCGTTAACCGCCTTGATTTATTATGACACCCACCCAGTTTGCATCACTTACGATCAGCTCTGAGCAATTAGAAGCTCTTGAGGGGCTGGGCTTTTCCAGCATGACTGCTGTGCAGGCTGAGAGCTTGCCACTGATCCTTGCGCGGAAAGACGTCATCATTCAGGCGAAGACGGGTAGCGGCAAAACTGCTGCCTTTGGCATCGGTTTGCTCAATCATCTCAACCCGCGGTTTTTTGGTGTGCAAGCACTGGTAATGTGTCCTACTCGTGAGCTGGCAGAACAGGTGGCTCAAACCATCAGACAGCTGGCGAGCCGTATGGCAAATATCAAGACCGTGGTCTTGTGCGGCGGCAAGCCATTTGGTCCGCAGAGAGATTCCTTGCGCCATGGTGCGCATATTGTGGTAGGGACGCCCGGACGAATCGAGGACCATCTCAAGAAGGGCAACCTAGCGCTAAAAGGCGTTAAGACCTTTGTGCTCGATGAGGCTGACCGTATGCTGGATATGGGGTTTGCCGAGGTGATGGCGAATATTACCCAGCGTCTCCCAAAAGATCGCCAAACAATTCTAATGTCTGCGACCTTTCCCGATGATATCCAGCGGATCAGCCGGTCAATACAGATTAACCCCGTTCAGGTCACAATCAATGAACAGCTAACGCACGATGACGATGTGCTCGAGCAGTTGTTTTTTGAAATCAGTAAGCACGAGCGTGAGACCGCGTTGCTCGCGGTCTTTGAACACTATCGTCCCAAAAACGCGATGGTCTTTTGTAACACGAAAAAGCAGTGCTCGGACGTGGCAAGTTTCCTGTGCGAGCACGATATTGAGGCGATTGCTTTACATGGTGATTTGGACCAGCGTGAACGTGATCAGGTCCTTCTGCAGTTCGCCAATGATTCCTGCCCGGTATTGGTTGCCAGTGATGTGGCTGCCAGAGGACTGGATATTCCCGCACTTGAGATGGTTGTGAATGTCGATTTGCCGCGCGACGCTGATACCTACGTCCATAGAATTGGGCGAACGGGCCGAGCAGGAGAGAAAGGAAAGGCCTTTAGTTTGGTGACGCCTGCCGATACGCATCGTTTACGTGTCATTGAGGAGCACCTTGAGACTCCCTGCCTTTGCGATGTGCTCGCGTCGCTTGATCGAGACCCAAATTACGAACTCAAGGGCAACTGCGTAACGTTGCAGCTCGATGCGGGGAGAAAGCAGAAGGTTAGGCCTGGTGACATCTTGGGCGCGCTAACAGGGGATGCAGGTTTGCCGGGAGATCAGATTGGTAAAATCACTATTCTCGATAACAGTAGTTTCGTCGCGTTAAGGAGACCTGCACTTCGACAAGCAATGAACTATCTCAGCGACGGCAAGGTGAAGGGCCGCAAGATTAGGGCGCGACGATTACGATTGAAGTAGCTATGGGCCTGATCAGGCCGAGTTTACTGGGCCCGATACCTGCCTGGATCAGAAATAAAAAAGGCAGCTTATGCTGCCTTTTTATTAATTTGGCTCCGGCTGCTGGGCTCGAACCAGCGACCCAATGATTAACAGTCATTTGCTCTACCAACTGAGCTAAGCCGGAATAGTCTCTTTCGAGGACGCGGACTATACACGTCCGGATTTTCTTGCGTCAAGAAGAACAGAGCATTCAAATCACAAAGATAATTCCGGTAAGCTATCCGGCCGTCAAAAGCGAGCATATTTAGATCGTGGCCAAACAATTTGATCTTCAATCGTCCTACCAGCCCGCCGGCGATCAGCCCGGTGCCATAGAGCAGTTGGTCAACGGAATCGGTGCAGGCCTCGCATCGCAGACGCTTTTAGGTGTTACCGGAAGCGGTAAAACCTTCACGATGGCCAATGTTGTACAACAGCTTCAGCGACCAACGATCGTAATGGCACATAACAAGACGCTTGCAGCGCAGCTCTACGGAGAGTTTAAAGAGTTCTTTCCTAAAAACGCTGTCGAGTACTTCGTCTCCTACTATGACTACTACCAGCCAGAGGCTTACGTACCGTCATCAGATACCTTCATCGAGAAGGATGCGCAGGTCAACGATCACATAGAGCAGATGCGGCTATCCGCCACGAAAGCACTGCTGGAGCGCCCCGACTGCCTAGTGGTTTCAACCGTCTCATCAATCTACGGTTTGGGTGATCCGCAGTCCTATTTCAAGATGATCATGCACCTCTCGCGCGGCGAGATTATCAATCAGCGAGGCATACTCAGACAGCTCGCCGAATTGCAATACACCCGCAATGACTTGGATTTCAAACGCGGAACTTATCGCGTGCGCGGTGACGTCATCGATATCTTCCCAGCGGATTCGGATGAACTGGCTATCCGGATCGAGCTTTTCGACGAGGAAATAGAAAACATTTGCAGCTTCGACCCACTTACGGGTGCGGTAGAGGAAAAGCTGCCTAGAGTCACTATTTTCCCCAAAACACACTATGTGGCCTCAAGGGACACCATGCTGGGCGCAGTTGACCTTATTGAGGAAGAGCTCGAGATACGAGTAAAGCAATTCAAAGACGCTGAGAAGCATCTTGAGGCGCAGCGAATAGCGCAGCGCACGCGCTATGACATCGAGATGATTCGTGAGCTTGGTTACTGCCAAGGCATCGAGAATTACTCGCGTTACTTGTCTGGACGTGCGCCAGGCGAGCCACCACCGACGCTTTTTGAGTACCTGCCCGACAACGCACTCATGATTATTGATGAATCGCACGTTACGGTGCCGCAGATAGGCGCCATGTATCGGGGTGACCGGTCGCGTAAAGAGACACTCGTGGAATACGGTTTTCGGCTACCTTCGGCGCTAGATAATCGCCCCATGAAATTTGAGGAGTGGGAGGCAATGTCGCCGCAGGCAATCTTTGTCTCTGCGACGCCTGGTAATTACGAAAACGAGCACGCGGGTGCGACGGTAGAGCAGGTGGTACGCCCGACCGGCTTGGTTGATCCCATTGTGGAAATTCGACCTGCCCGTACACAGGTTGATGATCTCCTTGCAGAGATCAGGGAGACGACTGCCAAGGGCGATCGCGTCCTGGTGACAACACTTACGAAGCGTATGTCAGAAGACTTAACCGAGTATCTCAACGAGCACGATGTGCGCGTGCGTTATCTTCACTCGGATATCGACACCGTTGAGCGCGTTGAGATCATTCGTGATTTGAGATTGGGTCATTTTGACGTGCTTGTCGGAATTAATCTCCTGCGAGAGGGTTTGGATATGCCCGAAGTGTCCCTTGTGGCCATTCTCGATGCGGATAAGGAAGGGTTCTTACGCAGCGATAGGTCACTGATTCAGACCATCGGCCGTGCAGCGCGAAACCTAAACGGGCGCGCTATTTTGTATGCGGATAATATGACGGGGTCGATGGAGCGGGCTATTAGTGAGACTCAGCGTCGAAGAGACAAACAGCTTGCTTTCAACGAGGAGAATGGTGTTGTACCCAAAGGTATTGAAAAGTCGGTTCGTGACATTCTCGAGGGCGCGCGGCGTATGCCGACGAAAGCACGCGGTGCGCGTGACACAAAGCTCACAGCCGATCGAGCAAGTTTTGCCGCAGATATAATGAATATGACGCCAGCCGCTTTGTCGCGTAAATTAAGCGAGTTGGAAAATACCATGGCGGAGCACGCGAAGAATCTTGAGTTTGAGGAGGCGGCCGCGGTGAGAGATCAGATCGCCGAACTTAAGCAAATAGCCTTTGTCGGTGCGTAACGACAATAAAATGACAATTAGGGGAGGCCAGTTAGCTGGCGAGACGAAACTATGAAGAAGATATTCATCCCACTTTCCGCACTACTGTTTCTCAGTTGATGTACCATTACAACGGACGAAGAATACATCCGGTGCTTGCAAGGCTTTAACGATTCGGGTTCTGGTGTTGGTATCCCCGGTGGTAAAGCAGCAACGGTTATTGTTGCGGGTGCCGCAGGTGCCGCGGCGGTACTTGTGTTGTGTGAAGAACCAGAGGTGACGGAATCACCTGAGGTTTTGGAGGCTGACGTGAAGGGTGATTTGTCGCAATCGCTGGAGGTGCGTGAACCTCTCCTGGTCGCCGAAGTGTCCCCGGCCCCTGAGCCGATGAGATTTATGTTGGATTCACGAACACTCCAATTTGACTTGGATCGCGCTGAACTTCTCCCGGGTGCAGAGCAGACACTATCACCCGTGGTGGATTACCTTCGAGACTTTCCTG
>CAJXZI010000092.1 GCA_913063005.1 uncultured Halieaceae bacterium
GAAATTGGGTAAGGACGGCTGGCAGTGTGGGGTGAACATGCGGGTCAATGAGCCCCGGTGTCATAACGTGCTGTTCGAACTGCCGGTCAATTCGTGCGCCGCGGGAGGCGATAAGTGGCGCCAAGCTCTCGAGGTCGCCAACCGCCAAGATCTTCCCGTCTTCCACTGCAACCGCGGTCGCCTCTGGGAGTGCGGGCTCCATGGTGCGGATCAGTTTTGCGGTGTAGACGATGGTCTCAGCAGCCACAGCGGGCACAACAGAGATCAGTAAGGCGAGCAATGAAGTAAAGCCAGTTCGAATTATAGTTTTATGGATCATGCAAATACCCTCCACATGCGCCACTCATGATGTCATGAACTGGGCGTGAAAGTGGAGGTGTTAGCGAAGAACTTTTATCCAGTCACCGGTGCGTGGTTCACCCCCTGGATAGTAGCCGTTAATGAGGCGAAGCTGATTTTCAGCGTCGGGGATACGGATGCCGGTACTTAGTGAGGCGAAGGTCGCACCACGAGGTACTTGAACGTAGGACAAGGTAAGACTCTCGCCACGTTTCTTCTCTTTCGGGAAGAGCGGGCGGAATGAGGTAATAATGGTTTTAAAGGCGTCATCCGCCCCAGCAAAGTCGCTTGCTTCGCCCTCGAATAGGTAGCGAAATCGATAGTCCACAATGCCAAGGCGTTTTTGAACACCGCCGGCGCTGGCAAGCCCCGTAGCACCTTTCAGGCCTTGGTTTTCTGTTTCTTCTTGCTGGCTGATCTCTCCCGTGGCAAGCGTCGGAAGCGCGGTTGCTGGGTCTGCCTCAGGGTCAATTTTCGCGATTTTGATGGTTAGCGCTGCGTCCGAGTCGGGTGCGCGCGCAACGATCTCACGGGTGTTTGCGCTGACAGTCCAGCCCTCGGGATGTTCGAAAGTGAAGTCGAGCTTGTTGTGGTAATACCGCAGTGGGTCACTTTGGGCCTCGGCGCTGGCGCCGAACACCATGCCTTCGGTTTCGCGCCTGAAGCGCCCTGGTAGCTCCGGGTCATCTGCCATGGTGTCGAAATCAAGCGTGTTGGCCGTTTTGATGACCGTTTGCAGCCGCAGGTCATTACGCGGGTGGCTGGCGTATAATCCGTGGTAGGTGCCCGAAGGTTTACCGGCAGCCTTAGCCGCTGCTTTCCGGTAGCGCTCTTGGTCTTTGAGTACGCCGATGACTGACAACAAGGCGTCAGCGTCGTAACCGCTTTTATGCATGATTTCTGCACCCTCGGCATCGGCCTCCAATTCCATCTCGCGACCAAAGCCTGAAACCAGCTCCGCACCATACATATTAGTTGCGTCATAAAGGTCGCCCGACCGTGTCAGGATCAATGCTGTTACAGCAACCGCTTGTGTGGTGAGTTGCTGAGTGCGTCGCCGCGAATGATGTCGCTCTGTAATGTGCGCAATCTCGTGAGCAATGACCCCAGCTAGCTCGGCTTCATTATTGAGGTAAGCCAGAAGTCCACGGTTGATGTAAATCATCCCGCCGGGCAGGGCGAAGGCATTGATGTCGGGTGAATCGAGGAGCGTAAAGGTGAACTCCTCGTCGGCCAGACTCGAGTTGGCTACTAACCGATCTGCGATTTCATTGACGTAAGCCGCGAGCTCGGGATTGTCATAAATACCGACGTTCTCAATGAGCTTCTCGTGTTCGTCAGCGGCCTTTTTCGGCATGCTGACCGGGCGACCGCCTACGGTGACCGTGGACGACCCAGCGCAGCTAACGAGAAAGGCCATTACCAGTGTGACGGTGAGTAGTCGCACCATGGATTAGGACTCCGCGGAGAGGTATTGAAGTAGCTGATTACCCAAACTCTCGCAGGCCGTATCTTGTACCGGCGCAATGATCGGGATTGGAACGACCACAGCGGGCATGTAGCTTTGTCCACTGGTTTGAGCGCTCATACGGCCGACTTCCGAGCCCTCACCAAAGTTCCAAATAGTAGCTTCGTATTCGGATTCTGTGCCCCAGGTACCAAACCCAAAGCAGCCAGCGCCTGTTGGACCGACGCCACAGGTCATCGAGCCACTGCTGTTCGTATCCTCGGTACGGCCGTCAATCCAGATCATGTACTGCAAATCGAGCTCGCCTAGTTTGTTGGCAACGCTCGGCACGGTCATCAGGCGGTCGACGCTCTCGATGCTTAGGGGCGCTGTACGCGGCTCAAACCAGGGGTAGAGCGAGTCAATGAATTGCCGCTCGGGAATCACACTGATGCCAGCATCACCGCGACTGACGTGTCCGCCTATGCAGTCGATGAAATCCGGCTCAGTATCATAATCGGGCGCATGGCGGCGGCCCAAAATCACAATACTACCTTCGCCCATTCCGGCTACCGGGGCGTCGAAGGTCATCTCATCAACATTCGCCGTGACGCAGCCGCCAAGCAGTGTAGTTGCCACAACCAGGAGAGCAGTGACTCGCATTATTGTGCCTCCTCAGGGTTTGCTACCCACTCAAGCACTCCAGGTACACGACCAAAGCTGGTGATGAAATTTGCACCCGCATCGCGCAGTGCCATTACAGCCGCTTGGTTCACTGCGTCGGTGTCACTTTGAAGAAATGCGGTGGGGGTTTTTCCGTAAGCCGTCAGGGGCCACTGCACGAATGGCTGCGCGTTTTCTGTGGTGATGGCTTGGTTTTCATCGTCCTTGAGCTGGTCTGGCTCGACCAGCGAGAGCTGATAGCGCATCCAGATTTCATACACTTTGACGTTGGTGTAGAGCGGTATAGCGTACTGCACATCGGTGACTTCAGGGATCAGCACCGCATCAACATCGTAAGTGTTGAGGTCCTCGTAGCTTTCTATGAACACAACATTTTGGAAGAACGCCGGTAACAGGGTAGACCAGAAATCCACTTGTGCGACGCCTGTACTCACTCGCCAGCTTGCCTCGCCGCGACCTGTGGCGTCATCGACAAGCTCGTGCTCACGAAATTCTTTGGTAAACAAAACGCCTACAGAGACAGGAACGGGATCAACAACAGGCGTGGGGAAACTGCCCTCGACCACCACCTCGCGAGCGCTGCAAGCGGCGAGGGCTAGAAGACAAGTGAGCGCCAGTGCGCTTTTGGCCCTACGGCCTAAAGTCGTTGAGTCCAACAAACGTTCCACCATTTCGATGCGTCAGTTCTCGCATCAGTGTAGCAAATCGAATTCCCGTGTCCTGCAATTCAGGCGGGCGAATAAACTGTACGGGGAAGCCGACTGCGTGGATGCGCACTCGGCGCTCTCCGGTCCGAGCTTCAGCATTGAGCTTATCCACCGTTAGCACCACCTCTTCGATCGAGCGCCCGGTGAATTCATCACCAAATACGTATATCGAAATCTTTTTGTCGCGGTCATAAAACGAGCGCACTGCTTGTGTGATGCCCTCTACCGGCGAGGAGTTCGAGAAGGCGTTCCAGTTTGCAAGATTGCGCAAGATAAGCTGCCGCCGCGCCGGTGTGTCAGGAATCCACTGACCTGCATACCGACTAAACAGATAGTTACCCATGTCGTTCATGACCTGGATGCCTTTCACATTGGGGTAAATGTTCAGTGTGGCTTCCATCTCCCGCAACATGCGCTCCCAAGCGTAGGAGAACATGGACCCTGAGGTATCGATGATGAAAATGATGTATTCGCTATCGACGGGAATACCGCCGATTAGCTGATTTTTGCGTTCGGCCTCTCGCCCCAACAGCCGCTCTTCTTCTTCACTGAGTTCCTGTCTGGCTATGGCTAACTGGGCTTCGACAATGCTGTTGGCATTTCGGGTGGTTTGAAGCGAGTCGTAGCGCGATTTCGAAGCTGCAAGTGCGCCCTGCAAGATCGCAATTTGCTCTTCAAACTCAGAAACCTGTTCTTGCTTTGCCGCAAGATCTCGATTGAGCACCGTGGTTTCGCCACGGATTTCGAAGAGTTGCTCGGTGAGTTCGGCCACACGACCCTCGGCGATCACTGTCGATTCCTCGAGGACCTGTGGCTCAACCGTTTTGGTAATCATCAATAGCAAGATGACAGCCCCAAACCCGCAGCAAATGACGTCGAGGAAGGACAGGGAAATCTCAGGCGTCGGTCGTCGCTTCGGCATTAGGGCCAATCCTCCGCGGGTGCCATAAAGCTGCCACCTGTTTCCTGAGCTAGCTTCCAAAATTCTGATGCGGCGGCAGGATCGCCCTCCATCGGGGACAGCACCACGTTGACGGGTACGTTATTGGGCAAGCCTCTCAACGCATCGCGATAGTGCTTCAGACGCGCAGGGCCTGAGACGGTGTTGCGGCGCGGCGCCGACTTGCCTTGCGTGGGCAGACCATCGGTGATGAGAAATATGTTGTCGGGCTTACTGTCGAGTTCTTGCAGAAAAGTAAAAGCGTTGTGAAGCGACGTGCCACCCGTGGGTAGCGTTTCTCGAACCGTATCGATAACCCGCTCAATTTGCTCACCGTCGGCGACCTCCAACCAGCGGCCCTTCGTTTCGGGAAGGGCAAAGCGCGCTTCGGTGTTGAATAAGATAATTTGGTAGCGCGATCCCGTTGGAAGTTGCGCCGTAAGCCAATCAACGACGTCGAGTGCCTGTACCCACTTCCGTGCAGAGCGCTGGATTTCCTCGGATTGGTTGCGAAGGCGAATAACGTTGACCACCTCGGGTGCCAACATACTCGCCGACACATCCAAGAGGATGGCGATGCGGTTCCCCCCTAATTTGAGTCCGGTTAGGTATTGGCGGTTTCCCTCGCCCTGAAATTCACGAGCACTGGCGCCACCGTCGGCCTCTGCGGCCTCTTTTAACTGTTGAATGCGTTCTTCGAGTGAGTTGATCTCTGCCTTAAGCGCGTCGAGGTCGGTGGTTTCGCTGACGTCGGATTCTTCGAGAGAGGCGATAAGTGCCTCAAGCCGGTCGAGCTCTTCGGTCACCACCCGAGCACGACCTTGTGCTTCAACGATGTCTAGGTCGGTACTGCTGATGGCATTTCGCAGTCTTACCAAGCCCTCCTCACCTTCGCGGATATCCTCCTCGAGGAGATCAACCTCGGAGAGTACCTCGGCATTCACTGATTGAATTTGTATTTCAATCGAGTGATCGATAATGAGAAAAACCAGCACAACGGCACCAAACCCACAGGACATGATGTCCAGAAAACTGAGGTTAAAGGTGTTGGTCTGTCGCTTTCGGCGCGCCATTGACTAGCCTTGAACGCGGATAAGAAGCGCCTCGGTACCGTCCTTGCGGTAAAGGCGACAGCCTGCCTGTAGTCGGTCGAAACTACTTTCGGTCGACAGCACGTTGACCTGATTTCGGAAGTCCGCGGCCACTTTAACCGTGCCGTCCTCGATCACGAGTCCAAACCCCTGAGATTCGGCGCTCTGGTTCACAATCGAATACGCTCGCGAGTTGATCAAAATATGTGTGGGCCCAGCGAAGTCTGCCGCGCGCGAACTGCTGTCTGCTTGCGAAGCGACTATGGGCTCTTTGGAGGTGGTTTTCGCTTCGGTGTCAGCGCTTTCATGCGTAATTTCACCCGAGTGCCTCAGCGCTGCGCGGCTTATCCGCGAGAGCTTTTCATCAGCGCCCCGGCTGCTCAAAATCTGCTCGGCAGCTTCAGCAAGTGTTGTCTGAGAAGCTGTGCTATCGAACCGAAGACCTGGCAGTCCCGCGAGCAATCCGTCGACAGTCACGGCACCCGAAGCACTGTCGACCGCTGCCATAAGGCGTTTTCCAACGAACTCTAGGCCAACACGCGAGACCTTAAAGTCGTAGCCGCTCACAGATAGAGAGGCTTCCTCGCTACGCGTAAGCGTTGCAAGTGCACTTGGGATCGCATTGAACAGAAGCTGCTCGGCCTCTGCACTGCGGCGCGGATCAAAGCGGGTTTGCTCGACGCACACATCAGCACAGTGC
Organism: uncultured Halieaceae bacterium; assembly: GCA_913063005.1. Taxonomy (GTDB): domain Bacteria; phylum Pseudomonadota; class Gammaproteobacteria; order Pseudomonadales; family Halieaceae; genus Luminiphilus. Next base: position 5,909 of record CAJXZI010000092.1, read on the forward strand.
TCGAGACACTGCTCCAATAGATCAAGATAGCCATTTCCCGGGAGCGTTGATGAGTTGCCTACGGTAAGTTGACCATTTTCTAGCGCCATTTCAGTGACGACCATCTGGCGCCATTGAAGGTCGAGGTGTACACCGACGTTGCCGACTAAATACTGATGCACGAGCGCTCGGTCCAAAATGGCAGACGGTGGTTTATTCAGTGCATTCAGAATGCCTAGCAGCAGCTCAAGTTGCGCTTGATTGAGACTCGACGGTGCAATGATCGCCAGATCATTCACCGGTCCTGCTTCACGTTCAGCCTCTGCGAAAATAAATTTAAGATGTTCGTAGACAATGTCGGCGCTGTGACGCGCACCTGCGAACTCTCCATTGAGCGGTACCGTGGACAGCTGCGCCCAAAAATCGGTGCGGGTTTCGAGCGGACGACGTTTCAATGTCTCAAAGACCGCTTGCCCAAATGTCAGTGAGCTCCCGTCTGAACTTACCCCTGAACCTATCCCTGAACTTGCCCCTGCGAGTGCTGCCCCCGGCGAGTGAATGACCGCGTTCCCTGCAATTAGAGCAATTTGGGAGTCTGTTATGTCGAGGAAAAAACGGCTCATTTGGGCGCCGCCAAGTGTCGGATGAGTTGTTTATCAGCGTATCGCTGTGTCCTGAGAACAAGTCGCTCCTGCGATAACTGGAGCTGGTGCAGCGCGAACATGATAATGATCGAGAGAACGAGGGCGACGAATGTACTGTTGAACGCGACACCGAGGCTGACGGTGACACCGGAGATATCGCCTTCCACTGCCTTATAAGCTTGACCTAGCGCGTCACCAATACCGCGAACCGTTCCTATAAAACCGATCGATGGAATCGCCCAGCTGATGTAGCGCACCATCGACAGCTCTGAGTCAAGTTTGTCGGCCTCGATATCACACTGCTCGCGCACGGCCTCCGACACTGCTGGAATGCTCGCGGTTGTTGAAAAGCGACTGAGCGCGTTGAGTAAGGTCCTAGGCAAGAGTAGATCCTGCTCGGCTTCGGGCAGTGCCTCGATAGCACGTGAGTAGTTGCGCGCGTCCTGCGGTAATAGCGTTGTCCCCTCGGCGACTTGGATCAGATTGCGATCGAGCATGGCGGTTTCTTGGCGTGTGGCCCAGGCTTTTAGACTCATAATGGCGAGCGCCCAAATCATGAGAATGAAGCAAGCCTCCTGCTCAAAGTCGCGAATCACGACGTAGAGTGAGCGCTCGGGGACAAAGGCTTCGCCTGAGGCTTGCAGTGCAGCCTGCGCAGCGAGTTGTGCGTCAGCGGAAGGTCTTATGAGACCCACATAAAACGCGTGGACGACAATGACTGCTGCCAATAGTGCCAGCACTTGAAATGCGAATTCGGAGGGCAGTCTCGATTTATTCATAGCAGTAGTTCTCAAATATCCACTGGGAAGGATACGGAGCGGTCCTCCGAAATACGTTCTGTGGCGCGATAATCGTCGGCCGCAACTAAAGGTTCGTTGTTCTCTGATGTGGCGCTCGTGACCGCCGCGTCTTCAGTTTTGGTGCCCTCGAGTGACTGCGCTGCGACGCCCACGTTTGTTGCGGTAACTGCCGCATTTGTGCCATTTGCGCTTTCCTCAAGGTGGCTGTTGGTATCAGCTAATTCCGCACTATCGCGAGTA
>CAJXZI010000093.1 GCA_913063005.1 uncultured Halieaceae bacterium
GCACCGATTTTTCAGCGACGTTAGGCTTTGGCCATTGCCCGCGCCTATTGATCGCTACTGCTTAGCAGGAACTCATTGCGTACGAGTTGCAAGACCGTCCTTTGTGATGTATTGCGTGGCACCCGCCTCAAAACCAAGATCAATGGTTCCTTGGTCATCTGCGCCGGTCACAATCAGAACGGGGGTGTCTTCACTTTCCTCGCGTGCACGGAGCCGTCGACACGTCTCAATGCCGCTGATACCCGGCATGTCGACGTCCATAAAAACAAAGTCAGGGTTGTTGTTGGCGGCGAGCTCGAGCGCCTCGTGCCCGTCTTGGGCCTCCAAAACGCGCATCCCCTCCGATTCAAGGCACTGGCGAATCAGAAGTCGTTGCATGCTGTCGTCATCGCACACAAGCACTAACGGGTTGTTATCTGGAACTACAACCAACAGATGGTTCCCTCTAGTTATGACTCGCGGAGTCGGCGGTTCGAGTCAATCTCCCCGCTGTCTCCGTCCCCCAGTTGCGCTGACAAATAACGTCCCACGCGACTGCCATACCGTGTCAAAGCCTGAACTTCGGGCTTTTACTTCCCCGATATGAAGGTAAACTGCGCGCTACTCATTGTGAAGGCTTTTTTTGGTGTCGATTGCAGATCAAAAACTTCGAGAAATCCGCGAGCAAGTTCAAACGCATTTAGCGAGTGTGCCGGTTCGGCTGACGCCTGAACGCCAGACAGCGTTAGAGGATAAAATTCGCGAGCAACTAAAGGCGCACAATGCTGTTATCGTTGCTCATTACTACACATCACCTGAAATACAGGCTTTGGCAGAAGCAACCGGTGGCTGCGTTTCAGATTCTCTCGAGATGGCGCGTTTCGGACGAGACCATCCAGCGGAGACCTTATTGGTCGCAGGTGTCCGTTTTATGGGCGAGACCGCAAAGATACTGACACCGCAGAAGCGCGTGCTCATGCCGACGCTTGAGGCGACCTGCTCTCTTGACGAGGGTTGTCCTATCGATGAGTTTTCAGCGTTTTGTGATGCACACCCCGACAGAGAGGTAGTCGTGTACGCGAACACCTCTGCCGCGGTTAAGGCCAGGGCGGACTGGGTGGTGACTTCAAGTATTGCGCTGGATGTTGCAGAGCACCTGGCTGATGAGGACAAAAAGGTGCTTTGGGCGCCCGATCGCCACTTAGGCGATTACGTTCGTCGTGAAAGCGGTGCGGATATTCTGGTGTGGGATGGTGCGTGTATTGTCCACGAAGAGTTCAAGGCCAAAGGGATCCTAGACCTTAAGCAAGTGCATCCGGATGCGGCGGTGCTGGCGCACCCTGAATCACCTGCTTCCGTCCTTGAGATTGCCGATCATATTGGCTCAACGACCCAGATCATCAAGGCGGCAACCGAACTGCCTCAGCAAAAGTTCATTGTCGCCACCGACCAAGGTATTTTTTACAAACTTCAAAAGGCAGCGCCCGATAAATCGTTCCTGATTGCGCCGACTGCAGGCGAGGGCGCTACCTGTCGCAGTTGTGCGAATTGTCCTTGGATGGCGATGAATGAACTCGAGCTGTTATCCGAGGTCCTTGATGCGCCTGAGGGGCGCGAGATTTTTGTTGACCCTGCGTTGGCAGAAGATGCGATGCGACCGCTAAACCGTATGTTGTCTTTTGCGCAATCGCTTAACACGGGTGTTGTCGGGAGAGCTTAAGAGTTTTCTAGTTCTTCTCGGATATCCATCACATCGCGCAGTCGCTCATTAATCGTCGCTGACTGAGTGAAATTATTATTCACTAGCTTCAACGCATAACTCAGTTGATTTTGCGCAGCGTCCAGCGCACCCACCAAAATAAAATATTCTGCGCGCGATTGGTGAAGGCCGATGATGTCGCCGGCTAAACCCTGGACTTCCGCAAGGCGATACCAAACACCGGGATCTTCAGGTTTGCGCTTGCTCTGGTTTTTCAATACTTGTGCCGCAATGTGCGGCATGCCGGCCTGCCAGAGTGCATCCGCGTACGCCATTGTGAGTGGGTGGTTACCCGGCGACAGATCTAGTCGTCGCTTTAATTGCTGCAAAGCCGATTGATGCCTGCCAAGCGCTGTATCTATCGACGCATTAGCAATGAGAAAAGCAATGTTGTTTGGATCGGGCTTCATTGCCTGCTCGAGAGCAGCCCTAGCCTTGATCGGTTCGTTGGCATCTAATTGAGCAAGGGCGAGGCCGTACCATCCTGCAGCTGCCTCGGTGCCTCCCTTTCGCGTTTGTTCAGTGAACAGGTCGATTGCGGCCTTTGAGGTCTTTGCGAGCTGGTGCCGCACGCGTGCCTGCATGATTTGAAAGTCAAAGCTCTTGGGGCGTATCACACGGCGTTCGGAGCGAGCCCGGTTACGCATATCAGCCACCCGCTTCTCAGAGAGCGGGTGGGTGCGCAAAAACTCTGGAAGCCTATTAGTGCTGTATAGGCGATGTGCTGCCAGCATGCGCTCATGCATGTCAGCCGCTGCATGCGGGTCGCGACCTGAGGCAACCAGTGTGCGTAAGCCTATTCTGTCTGCCTCGGACTCGTTGGCGCGTGAATATCGTAGCCGGGAATCCTGCGCTGCTGCCTGCGTCGCAGTTATCGCTGCCAAGCCAGCGTCTGAACCCGCAGTTGCCGCGAGCGCGATGGCAGCCATGAGTCCCGCGATAGTCAGTGAGCTTTGACTCTGCGCCTGCTCTCGCTGCCTCGAAAAGTGGCGCTGGCTAAGGTGAGCGATTTCATGTGTAAGGACAGCGGCGAGCTCGTCCTCGGTTTGGGCTTGATGCACCAAGCCGTTGTGGACACCCACAATGCCGCCGGGGACTGCAAAGGCATTAATGGTTGGGTTGTCGACCACAACAAGTTGCAGCTGCCTATCCCGCAGATCGCTGTGCAGCACTAACTGGAAAATGAGGTTCTCGATGTAGTCGTAGAGCAGAGGGTCGTCAAGTATCGGCGCTTGCGCCCGAAAAACCTTCAACCATAAGTTACCCAGCTTTCTTTCATATTCCTCAGAGTAGAGGCTAGTGCTAGAAGCGCCCAGGTTGGGGATCTTAAGGTTGTCGTTGGCCGCCAGCGCCTGCGTCAGGCCGAGCGTCATTATCGTTGTCACGATAAAAACAGGGAGGCGTTGCAGGAAGGTTTTTGACATGGCGTGACTTTAACTGACTTTGGCCTCTGTGGGTTCTTATGCTGTGACAAAAGAACGGATTGTTGGTTCCTAATGAAGGTATACTCGTTGCGGGGGCTATGGGTTTTTCTATGTCAGATGTTCAAACCATTGATGCGCGTGGGAAGCGATGTCCGATGCCGGTGTTGATGGCGAAACGTGCTATCAACGAGGGAACGGCGTCGGATAATTTGGAGATCTGGGTTACGGATACCTCAGCACCACAAGATTTTGAGACCTTTGCCCGACTGGAAGGATATACCGTCAGTTGGGAGCAGAGGGGAGAGATGGTCGCAATTACACTGAGATTGACATCGCCTGGGATTGGAGAGAATCCATGATCGACACACTCAAGAGTTGGTACGAGCAGCATTTGACGCATAAGGAGTCGGTGATCCTGGTGGTCATCATGTCGCTGACTTTCTTGTTACTTGCGACCATTGGCGACGTACTCATGCCGGTTTTTGTTGCTCTTATCCTCGCTTATCTTATGCAAGGCGTTGCCGACCGGCTAATGGGTTGGGGCTTAAGCGAGACGCTTGCTCTCACTGGGGCAACTCTCTTGTTCGTTGGTGTTTTCCTAGGCTTCACGGTGGGGATTGCTCCTCTCGTTTGGCGCCAGCTTGGTGGCTTGATTCGGGAAGCTCCGGCAATGGTTGAAGCTGTGCAGGCTGAGGTGGCTGGCATTATTGCCAAGTACCCCACGATGATTGAGCAGGCGCCCATTGATGAGCTGATGTCGTCGCTCCAAGGTCAAGCTGCATCTTTTGGGCAGGCAGCCCTCGGGTTTGGCCTCTCGTCGATACCCGGAGTTTTAACTTTTGCCATTTACATGGTCTTGATTCCATTGATGGTTTTCTTTTTCTTGAAAGACCGTGAGGTCATTCTTAAGTGGGTGCTTAGCTTTTTACCCACCGATCGTCCGCAGCTCGACCATATTGGAAGAGCGATGAATGTGCAGATTGCGAAATACGTTCGAGGTAAGGGGATAGAGATCACCATTATCGGTGCGGTGAGCTATGCGGCGTTTACAACGTTCGATCTGAATTACACAGCGTTGCTTGCACTCTTGGTGGGTTTGAGTGTCATCGTTCCTTACATCGGAGCATTTTTGGTGACGATACCGGTCATACTTGTGGCGCTGTTTCAATTTGGTCTGACGGGCGACTTTTATTGGGTAGTCGGTCTGTATATGTTGATACAAGTCCTCGATGGGAACGTGCTCGTGCCGCTTCTATTTTCTGAGGCAGTGAATTTACATCCTGTCGCCATCATCATTGCCGTACTGGTGTTTGGTGGTTTATGGGGTGTCTGGGGTGTTTTCTTTGCCATTCCCTTGGCGACGCTTTGCAACGTATTACTGGTGTCATGGCCGAGGGCGGCAACTGAATGAAATTATTGAAGGGAGAATCTATGCAGTTTCGGGGTGGTCTTCGCGTTGGTGTCGTCAGTGTTTTATTGGCGCTTTTCGTTGGCTGTGGGGCAGAGGTAGAGGAAGCTGTAGCCCCAGTTGTTGTCAACAAAAGCCCAAATGATGACCGTACCTATGCTGCCGTGACCTTGGAAAACGGCCTCAAGGTATTAATGGTTTCTGACAGCGAAACTGAGAAGTCAGCGGCCGCGTTGAGCGTGGGCGTTGGTGCCTTCTCCGACCCTATGGATTTTCAGGGCATGGCGCACTACCTCGAGCATATGCTGTTCATGGGCTCAAAGAACTTTCCTGAGCCGGATGGCTACATGAATTTCGCTGCCGAAAATGGCGGTAGTTCCAACGCCTACACCTCCAGTGAAATTACGAATTACATGATTACCATCGAGAATCAGGCCTTCCCTGAAGCGTTGCACAGACTGTCTGAATTCTTCTCGGCCCCTATTTTGGACCCTGAGTACATTCAGAAGGAGAAGAACGCTGTTAATGCTGAGTGGTCAATGCGCCGTGAGTCTGAAGGACGCTCGATTTATCGATTACAGCGTGAGTTACTCGGCGATCACCCGGCTAACCGATTCACAATAGGAAACTTAGAAACCCTTGCTGATAAAGAAGCACGCCAGCTTCACCCTGCGACTGTTGAGTTCTTTGAGCAATATTACTCGGCAAACCTGATGGCGCTGGTGATGATCAGTCCGCTACCCGTTGCTGAGATGGAAGCGCTTGCGAGCGAATACTTTTCGCTAATCCCGAATAAAGAAGCCGATCGACCTGCGGTGACGACCGATCTCAACTTTGATGAAGTTGCAGGCAAGTTGGTCCGTTTCAAGCCGCAGCGCGACCTTCGGGAAATGCGGATCAGCTACATCATCGACAATAATCAAGCAGAGTGGCGCAGCAAACCAGGCGATTACCTTGGCTATGTAATTGGCTCTGAGATGCCAGGCGCTCCCGCCGATAAATTGAAAGCTCTGGGCCTCATAAGCGAGTTGTACACTTCCAGCTACGAATCGCTTTATGGCAACTACGGGACCTTTGAAATCAGTGTGCAACTGACACCTCAAGGCATGAAGCGCCGTGAAGAAATCTACGATGTGATCACCGGCTACATTGAGTTGCTGAGACGCGAGGGCGTTGACGATCGCTACGTCGAGGAGTACCGGCAGTCGCTACAGAATCGTTTCACCTTCCTAGAAAAAACCGATGATTTTTCTTATGCAGCGAGCTTGGCAGCGGCGATGCAGGATTACCCTATCGAGAACGTGATCGACGCACCCTATCGTTTCGATGGCTTCAATCAGGAGGCGGTTGACCGGCTTCTGGGGCAGTTGGTCGCCGAGCGATCTAATGTTTGGTTTATCTCTCAAGAAGAGCCAGCCGATAAAGAGCTTCAGTTCTATGTGGCGCCACATTCCGTCGAGGAGTGGGTGCCTAGAGATTCGGCGGCGGCGCTTGCGCTCGTTGATCGCCTCGGCCTGTCCCTGCCCAGTCAGAACGCACTTTTACCCGAGCGCTTTGATATCAAAACGACGCCCAAAGTAGCAACCGCGATTGAGGTTGCCGACAACGTCACCTTTTGGCTCAAAGGAAGTGAGAATTTTGAGGGGCTTCCCAAGGGTTTCACGCGCATTCAGATTAACAACGAAAAAGCCTTTGATGATGTGGAAGGGTTTGTTTACCTCTCGTTGTGGGAGTCGCTCTACAATTTGAAGCAGGCACGATTGGCTACCGAGGCCTCCGTTGCAGGCATGTCGCTTTCGATGTCCGCAGGCAGCGGTGTATCGCTAACGATGTCAGGGTTTACTGATAAACAGCCGGAGCTTCTCGTGCGCGCGTTGGCGGGGCTGCGCGTCGAGGCGAGTGAACTTGAATTTGGTCAGGCTGTGGAGCGTTATTTACGCTCCATTGAAAACGCAAAGCGCGCGTTCCCCTACACTCGCCTGTCTCCGCTATTAGGGCTTCTCACTCGAGAGGGGCAGTACACCGATACGACACTCGCTCTAGCCGCATCCAAGGCCACCTTGGGTGGTTTAGAGTCATTCATTGACGAGATACTGGCGGGTAGCCATCTGCGGGGTTTGTTCTTTGGTAACTACGATGAAGCAGATGTGCTCGCTACCTATGAGCGGATAGCAGAAGTGGTTCAGGCAAGCTCGACTGCCGGTTATGCGCGTGCTGACGTTTATGATCCGCAGCCAGGCGCTACGTTTATGTTAAACCGCGATGTTCCTGTTGAAGATCTTGGTATGCTTTACGCTTTTGCGGCGCCTGAGGCGAGTGTTCAAAACCGTGCACTGAGTCGTATTCTTGCCAGACATTTACGTGTTCGAGCCTTTGAGACCTTGCGCACCGAAGAGCAGCTAGGCTACGCAGCAGGTGGCGGTTCTCTCGACCTTTACCTACATCCTATGGTGATTTTCTATATCCAAACGCCGGTCAAAGGCCCGCAAGATATGTTGGATCGCTTCAATGCCTACACGCTGGAATACCGCGACGAATTAGCTAATTTGTCAGAGGAGTCATTCGAGAAGTTCAAAGCAGGTGTTCTGACATCGTTGACCGAGCCGCCCAAAAATCTATCAGCTGAAGCAGGTCCTTTTGCTTCCGATTGGGCAATTGAGAATTATGATTTTGATTCTCGCGACGAGCTGATTGCTGCGGTTGAAGCCGCGACCTTGGAAGATGTTCGAGCGTTCTTCGATGCCACCGTCTTCTCCGAGGACCGCTCGAGGCTGGTCATTCAGCTTCGCGGCAAGCGATTTGCTCAAGAGGCGTTCGCGACCCTCGATGGTGGTGTTGTGGTGGAGGATATCGACCAGTTCCACCGAGACATGTCGGTTCAGCCAAAATAAACGTGTTCCGACAAAGCTGCCCTCGTATCGATTTCGGTGTGGGGCAGCATCCAGCACTGTAAACGCTAGGGG
>CAJXZI010000094.1 GCA_913063005.1 uncultured Halieaceae bacterium
GGGAGCGGATCGGGAGTGCATTCGATCTCATTTTCAGAACGATCCAAACGCGCAATTCTTTATTACCCACGGTAATGACACCATGCCTGGGTCTGCAACGGCGCTAGAGGGTATTCCCGGAAAGACAATTGTCCTAACAGCTGCGTTGACGCCGGCCCGTTTTAGACCCACTGACGCGGTATTCAATTTGGGTAGGGCCGTGGCAGCCGTGCAAACAGCGAAGCCGGGCGTTTACATTGCCATGAGTGGTCAGGTCTTTGAGGCCAGTCGCGTGCGAAAAAACCGTGAAGAAAATCGTTTCGAGGCTATCTGATACCCAAAGCCAAAGCCGAACTCAACCCTGACGCCGACGAGACCGGCGTCCACCGCCTTCAGAACCGCGAGTCTACAAATCCGGCCATGGTTTACCCAGTTGCTCTGCCATTACAACAGGATCAAACGCTCTTGGGGGCGTTGAATTCAATGCTTCAACCATCGCGGCCAAATGTTCAGGAGTGGTACCGCAACATCCGCCGATAACCGTCGCACCCGCGTCTCGCGCATGCAGCGCATAGTTCGCCATTAACTCGGGACTACCATGGAAATGAATTTCACCGTCGACATACTGAGGAATACCGCAGTTACCCTTTGCGATAACGGGCAAGCCAGAATCGGCACTCACGAGCTCAGTTGTAGAATCCATGAGCTCAGCGGGGCCAATACCGCAGTTAGAGCCGATTAGATCCAAGCCAATTTCTTTGGCAAACGCCGCGTATTCCGTTGGGGTTACACCCATCATCGACCGACGTGCCGTGTCGAAGGTCAATGTTGCGGCGACGGGCAAGCCTGTCTTCTTGGCAGCTTCCGCGGCAGCGGCGACCTCCTCCGTTGACGACATGGTCTCAATCCACAGCGCATCGGCACCCCCCTCAGCGAGTGCCTCTGCCTGCTCGGTGAAAAAAGCAACGGTCGACTCGTGGGTGAGCTCACCCATAGGTGCGAAAAGCTCGCCCGTAGGTCCCATAGACCCCGCAACAACCGCTTCGTTTCCGTCAGCATCCGCAAGCTCTGCCGCTGCCTGGCGAGCCAGTTGAGCAGCTGCTTTATTAATCTCGTGAACACGATGCTCACTTTTGTGGAGCTTTAAGCGCGGCGCATTCGCACCGAAACTGTTGGTGAGAATAAGGTCCGCACCCGCCTTTAAAAACTCTTTGTGAAGCCAAAGCACTTCATCGGGTCGCTCGACACACCAAAGCTCAGGGGGGTATCCCGCCTCAAGCCCTCGACCAAAAAAATTAGAGCCAGTAGCACCATCAGTTACACACCAGCCCTTTCGAGCGATGACATCAAGAATGGGATTAGACATGGGATACCTTTCGAAACGAGTGTCGCAATTGTACTCCAAGCAAAGTTGTTAGGCCCTGAATTCTAAAATGAAATTAGACGAAGACGATTCTCCGCAAACGAAAAGTGTCCCGTAAAAGGCCTAAGAAAGGAAGTCCAAGCAAAAAGCTCCGAGCAAGAAGACCCAAGAAAGAAGACCCAAGAAAGAAGATCCAACTAACGAGTCATTGGCCGAATCAATCTTAATCTGTCAAAGGCTCTCAACTAAAAACGGTTTGAAGTCTTTAAGGTCAACGCCAAATCTCGGGTAGGTCAAATCAACGAGTCTGCAGCCATCTCAATGGCTTCGTGGGTAACCGAGAGATCTGCTTCAGTAAGCGCCAAATGCGGGTAAATCTTCGCGGGCGATTTCAAGATGCCACTCGCGCGGAGCGATTTGTTGAACGCCGCCTGTTTCGCTTTATCGGCCTGACCTAGGTCGCGGTAGTCTGTGATCAGCTCCTCGCGGAATATGACGTCGAACAGCACCGAATTGCCGACGATCTGGTGCGCGACACCCCGCTTGTTCAGTGCATTCACCAGCATTTCCTGTATTCGATCGCCAAGCTCTCGCAATCGCTCGAAATGCCCAGGGCGCTTTAAAATCTCGAGGGTCTTCAAACCGGCTACGGCGGCGATCGGATTGCCAGAGAGCGTGCCCACTTGCATGAGCCACTGATCACCCGCGACAGATTTATCAAAGAGCGACATGACATCTTTGCGTCCAGCAACGGCCGCCAGTGGCATGCCACCTCCAATGGTTTTGCCCAGCGTGCATAGATCAGGTATGACACCATAAAGACTTTGCGCACCACCCCAGGCAAACCGGAAACCGGTGACCACCTCATCAAAAATTAACAGCGATCCGTGTTGATCACAGACGTCACGCAAGGACTGAAGAAAACCCGCTTGCGCTGGGATAATACGCTGCAGGGGTTCAGCAATAATTGCCGCGATATCACTGCCGTGTTGATCAAACACTGCTTTTAAATGTTCGGGACTGTTCCAAGGGATCACCAAGGTCTGATCCTGAACCGCTTGAAGAATACCGGCCGAGTCAGGCTCGGGCTGAGGAAAATCAATCAGCTTAGAGGGGCTGAGACTCATTTGCCCCTCATCACTCATGCCGTGATAGGCACCCTCAAACTTCACAATGAGGCTTCGATCGGTAAACGCACGCGCAAGACGAATCGCGAACATATCCGCCTCTCCGCCAGTTGAGACATACCGTAGCTGCTCAGCACAGGGCACGGCCTCGCAAATCACCTCGGCGAGCTCGATACCTTTTGGGTTTGACGCAAAAAAGCTAAAACCCTCCGAGAGCTGCTCTGCCACAGCCTCAACCACCTCAGGATGGCTATGGCCTAGGAGCATGGGTCCGGAGCCAATCAGGTAATCGATATATTCGTTACCGTCAGCATCCCAAACCCGCGAACCTTGTCCGCGCTCGATGACGAGTGATGCATCAAAGTTGCCAAATCCACCGCCGGGTAAGACGGCTTTTGCGCGCTCAGTCCAAGACGACATCTGGGGCTCCTAGCGTATCAAGGTCTGGCTCAACACCCAGACCGGGTTTCTCATTAGGTCCAATGCACCCGTCTTTTCGAGTGGGACTGTTGGGGTCAAGTCTCGGTCCGACATAACCGGATAGATCGCAGACGTTCATGATGCGCTCAGGGGGCGTGGAAGCAGCCAGGTGTAGCGACGCGGCCGTCACAATATCGGAACCCCACGTATCCTCAACGCACATCCTCACCCCGAGGTAGCAACACAGGTCGCGCGCACGCACCGCAGCGGATAGCCCACCAAATTTGGATATCTTCAAAGCCACGGCGTCGAGGCAGTCGAGTTCATTCGCGCGCATCAAATCCCCCGGTGTCTTGGCGTTCTCGTCGATTTTCATGGGGAGCGAGGTTGCGTTCTTGACCGATGCGCATTCCTCGAGTGTCGCGCAGGGCTGCTCTAGCATGATGTCGAGATCGGCAACCGCCCTTCCCACACGAATGGCGTCAAGCTTGTTCGAGCCACAGTTCCAGTCACCGTAAACCAGCGGCCCGTGGCCCACGGCCTCGCGAACCTTCCGAAGCCGGGCAACGTCTTTTTCCCACTGGCTGTCAGCACCCAATTTGCACTGGAACTGACGAATGCCCGAGGCATAAGCCTCTTGTGCAATCTCAACCATTTCCTCAGGCTCGATGCAGGTAATCGAGTGATAGGTGGGGATAGCGTCGGCAAACTTTCCGCCCAGCAAGTTATACAGCGGCTGCCCCGCAACCTTGGCGTTGATATCCCAAAGCGCCATATCGACAGCCGATTTCGCTGCGTCATGGCCAATTAGCCATTTATCGAGCCGATGCATAAAGGCTGGGGCCCCCATCGGATTGTGGCCCAAAATCTCGGGGGCCATTTCCGTGATGGCAGGCGCGATACCACGTGAGAAGGACGGCAGATAATGCGGGATAACACAGTGCTCACCCCAACCGGCAACGCCTGCATCGGTATCGAGCCGAACAACCACACTCTCGACCGTGTCGCAGGTTTTACCGTCCGACATGTAATAGGTTTTGTGGCTCGTCAGATCGACATGCCAAATTGAAATGCCTGTAATTTTCATTGATATACCGCCACCGGGTGGCCAAGTTGATCTTCGTTAGGCTCAACACCTAGCCCCGGTTCTTCAGGGAGATGCAGGTGCCCATCTTTATTGCGAGGACCTCGCCCGCCGGCGATGTCCGCTGTCAGCATGTCTTGACACGCCCAGACGGCGTGACAATTGATATCGGGAATAGTGGCCGCCAAATGCAACGCCTCGGTGTCTGCAAGCACAGAACCGCCGGTTGCCATCACGAACATATCGATTCCGTGGGCGAGTGCCACATCACGCATTCTTGCAGCCTTGGTAAGACCGCCGACGCGGTTAAGCTTGATACCGAAGACCTCAGCTAACCCGTCGCGGGCAATGCGCGCCGCGTCCTGTAGCGTCACAAGACTCTCGTCTACGCTGACCGGCGCTGAATGCAGCGGGCGGATCGCCGCGATATCGTCGAGTGTTTCACCTGGCTGCTCGAACATCACTTTGAGATCTTCCGTTGCCTGCATGACTCTCAGTGCCTGCTGACGTGTCCATCCACGATTCACATCGTAGAGCACGATCTCGCCGGGTAGTCGTATCGACTCAACATCGCGAACTCGCGCCACGTCACGCTCGACATCACCGCCAATTTTTACGGAATGCGCCACATAGCCGCGGTCTCGATAGCGCTGGATAACCTCACGCGTCTCTTCAACGGTCTTGGCACCAACCGATGAGGCAATGGGTCGAGGAGTTCGACTCCCGCCCCCCATAAGATCTGCGATTGGGAGACCTGCGGCCTTACCGGCGATGTCCCAACACGCCATATCAATCGGTGACTTCGCGTAGAGGTGTCCCGGTAACGCGAGATCCATCGCGCGCTCGACATCGAGTACCCGTCGCGGATCCAGCCCCAAAACAAAGGGCGCCATGGTCTCAATGCCCGCGCGGATACCCGGACCATGCGCTGGTACATACGTGTGTCCCCACGGCGTGCCCTCGCCCCATCCGGTGATACCGGCATCGGTCTCCATCTTCACAAAGGTAGCGTCGAGACACTCGAATTTGAGCCTACCCCCAGATAACCAGTAAGGGTACTCAAGCGGTAGGTCGACTTGATAAACGGATATACGGGTGATCTTCACGGTGTGACCACTATGTTTCCGGTATGTGCTTTGGCAATAAAGGCGGTCTGCGCCTCACGCAACTGCTCAAGCGGGTAGCTCGCGGCGAGTACGGGTCGGATTGCTTTCGACTCGATGTAGCGAATCAGGTTCTCCGTCACTTCCGGCGGAATCACGGTCGAGCCCAACAGCGTTAGATCTCGGAGATAAAACGTGCGTAAATCTAGCTCGACAATCGGGCCGGCAATGGCACCTGAGGAGACGTAGCGGCCACCGCGCTCAAGTACGTCGATGACGCTGTGCCAGTCCGAGCCTCCGACCACATCTGCCACAACCGTAACGCGCTCACCCGCCAATTCTGCCCCGAGGTTCTCCGGCGATCTTGGTAACACACGATCTGCACCGAGCGCAGTCACCGCCGTATGCTTTTCGGTGGACGCAAGTGCAATGACCCGCGCGCCTCTGAGCTTTACAAGCTGAATCAGAGCGCCGCCGACACCACCGGAAGCACCGGTAATCAGTACTGTATCCGACGCATTAATAGCGGCACGGCAAACCATACCTTCAGCCGTGGAATACGAGCAGGAAAATGTCGCCAGCTCCGCATCAGAGTAATCCGAAGTCACCGCCAGGGCGTTGGTGGCGCGGATAACTGTGTACTCAGCGTATCCGCCATGACACTCAGAGCCAAAGTAACCGGTTTTATCCATGTTGGATGGATCTTCTGGATCCCTGAGCCAATTGTCTGTAATCACGCGCTCACCGATTCTGGCTTCATCAACCCCCTCGCCCACGGCAACAATCTCACCGCAGACATCCGCGCCCTGAATACGCGGAAAGACAATGGGGTTGCCGCCCCAGGTAGGGTCGTCAGCATTCACCGTGTCGAACGCATCGCCTGTTGTCGCATCAGAAACAGCTTTGGAGTACCAGCCCGAGCGCGTGTTCACGTCAGTGTTATTTAGACCACAAGCACCCACGCGAATGAGCACTTCGCCTGCTGCGGGATCGGGTCGCGGCCAGTCCTCGTGAAGAACGATTTTTTCGATGCCACCGTGACCTTCGGTCACCATAGCCCGCATGGTTGTCGGTAGTTCAGCTGACAAAGGCCATTCCTCTTCTCACCTAAGTGATTCAGTGCTCGTGTGCTTTTACACCACTTCCAGTACTCACCCCACTTACGCTACTTACGCCAGTTCGCGAGGCCGCTCGCTCATAGGGTCATACGCAGGCTCACCAAGGATCGTCGCAGAACGAGGCTCTCCCGCAATAACCACCTCGAGCGCCTTTCCGGGAACCGCCGCCTCAGGCTTTATATAGGCAAAGGCCATAATCTTTTCCGCGGTGTAGCCATAGGCCACCGAGCTTGTTGCGCCCACCATTTCGCCATCCATCAGGACGGCCTCACCACCGTGTCCGTCATGATGTCCGTCGGGTTCAATGGCCAGATAAGCGCAAACCCAAGGAAGGTCCTCCGACATCGCTGCTAAGGTCTTATCTCTGCCGATAAATTCGCCTTTTTCGGTCTTCACAAAGCGCATGACCGCAGCTTCAGGGAGCGTGACTTCGTTGTTCAGTTCTGAGGCACCGGGGAACATTTTCTCCATGCGCAGGCTGTTCATCGCAAAGCTGCCGTAGTTGACGATGCCGTGCGCCTCACCCGAGGCCCATAGCGCATCATAGATGGGCAGCATCGCCTCACGCGGTCCGTGAAACTCCCAGCCCATCTCACCCGCATACGACATGCGGAGCGCCCACACTTTATGACCTGCCACTGTAATTTCTTGTCCACGCAGCCAGGGAAAATCCGCCTTCTCAAGCGACACGTCAACATGTGGCGCAAGTGTCGCTTTTGACTTCGGTCCTTGTAGCGCCATGGAGAACCAGTCGCTGGAGAGATTGCTGATCTCGACAGAACGATCACCACGATACCGATCGAGATGATCGAGCAAGCGCTGCTCGAAGAACGCCGCGCACGTTAG
Source organism: uncultured Halieaceae bacterium (assembly GCA_913063005.1). Lineage (GTDB taxonomy): Bacteria > Pseudomonadota > Gammaproteobacteria > Pseudomonadales > Halieaceae > Luminiphilus. Next base: position 7,041 of record CAJXZI010000094.1, read on the forward strand.
GTAGTAGGCATCGTCAGCAAACTTAACGATGGTCATTTCCATTTCGATGCGACCGCGCTCATTAAGCATATGCGTCAGACAGATACCGCCCACCTTCTGCGGCAGCTTGTTTGCGATCAACCCGTCTAGTAGCGCTTCTGCGTCGGCGCCACGGACTTTCACTTTAGTGAACGCACAGATATCCATAATCCCAACGCGCTCGCGAACCGCCCTGTGCTCTTCGCCCACGCGCTCGTGGACGATGTTTCGGCCAAAGCTGTAGTGGTCTTCCTGAGCCTCATCACCTGTTGCAAACCACCGCGGACGCTCGTGTCCGTAGACTTCCTCGAACACAGCACCTTGGGCTTTTAAGCGGTCGTACAACGGGCTCGGCTTTACGGGC